>NZ_JAVFVX010000072.1:0-39350 GCF_033441795.1 Streptomyces sp. ADMS
TACGTCCAGTACGAGGGCTTGCGGCCGGCACGCCGAGAGCACGCACCGGACGCCGCTCCCTGACGGCCAAACGCTGCCTGCCGCGGCACTAGGTCGCACTGCGCTCACTCGCCTTACGCAACTCCCGCTCCACCGCGGAGCTGCGCGCACCGCCGGGCCGCCCGTCGAGCAGCAGCTCACGCCAGTGCTCCCGGCTCCAGTCGGCCGGCGCGTTCCCCCCGGTGAACTCCTCCACCAGCGCCACGAACCGTGCCGGATCACTGTGGAACGGAAAATGCCCCGCGCCCTCGAAAATCTCCAGCCGGCTCCCGGGCATCGCCTCATGCGCCCCGTACGCGTGCCGCACCGGCACCACACTGTCCCGGTCCCCCCACAGCAGCATGGTCGGCATGCCCTCGGTGAGATAGCAGCGGTCGAGCATGGTCACCACCTGCCCCCGCCAGTCGACCACCGCACGCAGGGTACGGATGAAGGCGTTGCGCGACGTCTCGTCGGGCAGCGCGTCCACGAGCGTGAGCAACTCGGGCGCGTCCTGCCCCAGATCGGTGTCCAGCAACTTCATCAGCCTTACGACGAGCCCCACTTGAAGCCGCATCCCCGGCAACCGCAGCGCGGAGAGCGCGAGATGGGCCCCGGGCAGGGAGGCCGCCCGCAGGACCGGGTTGACCTCCCGGCCCACGCCACCCGCGCTGACCAGGATGAGCCGCTCGGTGCGCTCGGGGAACTGGTAGGCGAACTGCATGGCCACCCCGCCACCGAGGGAGTGCCCGACGAACGTCGCGGACTCGATGCCGAGGGTGGTGAGCAGATCCCGCACACCGTTGGCGTAGGCGGCCACCGAGTAGTCGGCGCGCGGCTTGTCGGAGGCCCCGTGGCCGAGGAGGTCGGGGGCGATCACGGTGTGGCTGCGGGCGAGGTCGGGGATCAGCTCCGCCCAGGTGGCCGAGGAGTCCCCGATGCCGTGGATCAGGACGAGCGCGGGGCCCTCGCCGGCCATACGGAAGGCCCGCCGGTACCCGTGCACGAAGCGGTACCGCAGTTCCAGTTCACCGTCGCCGACCGAACGCAGCCGTACAGCGCGTGCCGGCCCGTGACGCGGGACATCCGTCACGCGCTCACCTCCCCGCTTCCTGTGCCCTGGACTCCCTGCCGAAAACCCTTTCCCCTCAGCGTAGAACCCCATTCTCACAAGGCGTTTCGAGGATGTTTCGCGTCCGCTAAGTGAGCGAACCGACGTGTACTGAACCGGGATTGTCAGTGGCGGGCGGCAAGCTGGGAGACGCAGGGATGACGCCGACATGGGGAGAGCCGTCCGATGCCGACCGCCGTACTGACCGACCGTGAGCGCACCGCCGTACAGGCCTACTTGAGGCTGCTGGGAACCGTCCGCGCCGCCTTCGACGTGCCGCCGGGGAACTGCCGGCCACCCGTCGTGCCGCCCACCGTCCTCGCGGAGGCGGAGGCGGCCCTGGCGGAGGCGGGCCTGGCGGGCAACGAGGAGAGGTTCTTCCGGTTGCTCAGGCAGGCTGGTGCGGCACACTGACCGCCGTGCCGAGCAGCCCGCGCCGCACGGTCCAGCGCCCGTCGAAGTACCCGAGTTCCCGGCCGTCGACGACCGGCCCGGGCACCAGCAGCCGGGCCCGGAAAGTGCCGTACGGGTGCGGGCCGGGGGCCGCCGTGAACTCGATGTCGGCCTCGCTGAAGTCCAGCCACTTGCCGGTGAGGGGGAACCACGCCTTGTAGACCGACTCCTTGGCGCTGAACAGCAGGCGGTCCCAGTGCACACCCGGGCCGTCCGCCGTGAGTGCGCGCAGCCGTGTCCGCTCCGTGGGCAGCGCCACGGAGTCGAGGACGCCCTCGGGCAGTGGCTGGTGGGGTTCGGCGTCGATGCCGACCGAGGCCAGGTCGGTGGCGCGGACCAGTGCGGCGGCGCAGTAGCCCTCGCAGTGGGTCATGCTGCCGACGAGGCCGGCCGGCCACTGCGGGGCGCCCCGCTCGCCGGGCAGCACGGGCTGCGGCGGCACGCCGAGCTTCTCCATGGCACGGCGGGCACACGCGCGTACGAGGGTGAACTCGCGGACGCGCTTGGGCACCGCCCGGGTCACGAGTGCCTGCTCCTCGGGGTACAGCGTCGCGCTCCCGAGCCCGCCGGCCCCGTACGCACCGTCGCCCGGCTCGTCACCGTGCGCTTCCACGGCCACCACCGTGGCCGGAAGCAGTTCCTCGATCACCGGACCCGACCTCCATCGGCAGTATGCGGCGCAGCCTTCCCGGGTCTCCGGGGCGCTTCTGCCACTCGCGGGGGTAGCCCACCGAGACTTCTTCGAAGCGGACGCCCTCGTGCCAGGTGGTCCGAGGGATGTGCAGATGGCCGTAGACCATCGTCGTGACGCGGAACCGGCGGTGCCAGTCGGCGGTCAGCGTGGTGCCGCACCACATGGCGAACTCGGGGTGCCACAGCACGTCCGTCGGATGCCGGTCCAGCGGATAGTGGTTGACGAGCACCGTCGGCAGGCTCTCGGGCAGCTCGGCGAGCCGCCGCTCGGTCTCGGCGACCCGGGCCCGGCACCAGGCCTCGCGGGTCGGATAGGGGTCGGGGTGCAGGACGTACTCGTCGGTGCAGACGATGCCCGTGCTCTGCGCGTACGCCAGCCCCTCCTCCTTGGTCGCACAGCCCTGCGGCAGGAAGGAGTAGTCGTAGAGCAGGAACAGCGGGGCGACGGCCACGGGGCCGCCGGGGCCCTCCCACACGGGGTACGGGTCCTCGGGCGACGTCACTCCCAGTTCGCGGCACAGGTCGACCAGGTGTTCGTAGCGGGCGACACCACGCAGGGTGACCGGATCCTTGGGATGGGTCCACAGCTCGTGGTTTCCGGGTGCCCAGATCACCTTGCGGAACCGGCCGGCGAGGGTTTCGAGGACCCAGCGGATGTCGGCCACGCTCTCCGACACGTCGCCTGCGACAAGAAGCCAGTCGCCGTCGCTCTGAGGGAACATCCGTTCGACCAGGGCGCGGTTCTCGGGGTAGCCGATGTGCAGGTCACTGATCGCCAGCAGCTGTCCGGCACCGCCGGCCGTCGTCTCCACTCCAGCCCCTTCCGCATCCGAACTCAGCCCCCGCGGGCGCGCGTTCGGACCCACAAGAACACATCCCCGGCGGCCGGACAAGTACGGCTGTCCGCCCTGCGTCACCCCTCTCGGCGCAGCTCACCGGGCCAGCCGAAGATCGTTACAAGACACCACGGGCGGTACACAAGGCAACACACGGGGTACTGCTGTCAATTCCGTAACACGCGCGTAGCAGTAACAGGGTCTGCGGAGCCTTATGATCGCCTCAACACTTCCGCCAATAAACCGGTTCGCACCCGGTCGGCTTGTCGTGTTCCCAACTCTCCCCTGGCCGGGCTCGGCCCTGCTTCGCCGTGCCCGTGAACCCTGAAAGGTGGCCCTGCATGGTCTCTCGCGTACGCGTCTGGCTCAACCGCACGTACGCGGAGAACGTGTTCTTCATGGAACAGCTGCGGAGAAATCCCAGTGACCGCGCGGTCGAGATCCACGCCACCCACGGGGACGCCGACTCCCCCGTCCTGGCCGCCGCCGACACCGCCGCCATGGAGCCCGAGGGCCTGTCCCCCGCCGCGTACGTCGAGTACGCGCTCGACCAGTGTGTCCGCCGCGAGATCGACGTGTTCGTGCCGCGTCTGCACCAGGACGCGATCGTCGATCACCGCGCGGACTTCGAGGCCGTCGGAACCAAGCTGCTCGCGCCGACGCCCGAGGCGGTGGCCGTCTTCCAGGACAAGGCGACCGCGTACCAGGCCGTCGAAGCGGTCGGCGTGCCGGTGCCGCCTTGGTGGCGGGTGCGGACTGCGGACGAACTCCTCGTCGCCGTCGAGCAGTTGGAGGCCGACGGCCACAAGGCGTGCTTCAAGCCGGCGGCGGGCGCGGGCGGGGTGGGCTTCCGCGTGATCACGCGCGCCCCCTTTTCGATGTCGCACCTCAACGGATTCCCCAGCCCCTACGTCCAGTTGGACATGGTCCTCGACGTGCTGCGGAACACGGACGAGGACGTCGACTGGCTAGTGATGCCCCGTCTGGAGCAGCCGGAGGTGTCCGTCGACTGCCTCACCGGCCCCGACTCGCGCATCCGGATGGCGATCGGCCGCACCAAGAACGGCCGGCGGCGCGGTTTCACCCTCGACGAGGCCTGGCTGGCGCCCGCGCGACTGATCGCCGAGGGTTTCGGGCTGCACCACCTCAGCAACATCCAGTTCCGCATGTACGAGGACCGGCCGGTCCTGATGGACGTCAACACGCGCCCGGCCGGCGGTCTGCACCAGCTCCAGCTGTGCGGCATCAACGCCCCGTGGGCGGCAGTGCAGTTGGCGCTCGGCGAGGACCCGGGCGACCTGGTGCCGCCGTTCCTCGGCCAGGACTACGCCGTGGTCTCCGCGCCGCGTCCGGTGCGCGCGGTGTCGGTACCGGCACACGCGGACGAGGTCCCGGCGCTCCCGTCCACGCGGCCCGCCGTAGCGGCGCCCGCAGCCGTCGGAGAGCCGATCGTGGAATCGGCGGGCGCACCGGCCACAGCCACCGCCTGACACCCCTCCCACCGGCCGGCAGAACAGGCTCACCAGCGCCCGCAGTCATCGGAGCCAGCCACGAAAACGGCGACCGAGGCACCAGCGGGCGCACGCCTACCCCCCTGCCGGCCGGCAGAACAGGCTGACCAGCGCCCGCAGCCGTCAGAAAGCCAGCCGTGGAACGGCAACCCGAGGCACCGGCAGGAGCACCCGCCACAGCCACCGCCCAACACTCCTCCTGCCGACCGGTAGAACAACGGGGCCCGGCCGGTCGGCCGGGCCCCGTCCTCGTTCGTCAGCCGCGCGTCAGCCGCAGCGTCTGTACCTCGAACGGCCGCAGCGTCACCGCCACCGAGTCACCGTCCACCGGGGCCTCGGACAGCGGCCGTTCCAGCAGGTCGGTGATCTTGGCGCCCGCCAGCGGGAACCCGGTGCACAGCACGCCCTCGGCACGGCCGCCGCGCGACTCGTAGAGGCGGACGACGACATCGCCGGACTCGTCGTCGGCGAGCTTCACCGCCTCGATCGTCACACCGTCGCCGTCGGCCCACACGACCGGCTCCGGCGCGCCCGCGGCGTCCGCCACGCGCAGCGGCAGGTTGAGGGAGTAGCCCTCGGCGACCGCGTCCTCGATGCTGGCGCCGGGCAGCAGCGAGTACGTGAAGCGGTGTTTGCCCTGGTCGGCCCCGGGGTCGGGGATCCGCGGGGCGCGCACCAGCGACAGGCGGACCGTGGTCGTCGTACCGCCGTCCTCGCGGACCGTGCGGGAGACGTCGTGGCCGTACGTCGAGTCGTTGAGGACCGCGACGCCGTAGCCGGGCTCGGCGATGTGCACCCAGCGGTGGCCGGAGACCTCGAAGCGGGCCGACTCCCAGGTGGTGTTGGTGTGCGTGGGCCGCTGGACGTGGCCGAACTGGATCTCCGCGCTGGAGTGGGCCGCGCGGACGTCCACCGGGAAGGCGGCCTTGAGGATCTTCTCGGCCTCGTGCCAGTCGATCTCCGTCTCGAAGTCGATCCGGGGGCTGCCGGCCCGGACGGTGATCGTCTGGACGATCTTCGAGCCCTTGCCGAAGGAGCGCTCCACCCGGATGGCGCCGCGGAGCGAGTCCTCCTCGGCCACGGTGACGGAGGACGCGTCGAGCAGGTCCGTGTAGCGGTTCTTGTAGTGCTTGTCGATGTCCCAGGCGTCCCAGTAGTTCGGGAGGTCGGTGTGCAGGCGCAGCAGGTTGCCCTTGTCCGCGAGGACCTCGCGGTTCGCCTTCAGGTCGCGGACCGAGGCCAGGGTGCCGTCCTCGGCGATCTCCACCCGTACGAGCCCGTTGTCGAGGACCCGCCCGGCGGTCACCGTCACCGGCCGCGGGGGCTCCGCGACGGCCAGCGGGGCACTGCCGTTCGCCGGGACCTCCACGTACATGGGGACGCCCGTCGAGGTGCGGACCACCTCGGCCCGGTCGTACGGGCTGGTGTTGAAGGCACGGGACTCGCCGCCGCCGAGCGCGGCCACCGCCTCGGCGGTGAGCGCCTCCAGCTCCTCCGCCACGCGGGCGTACTCGGCCTCCGCCTCGCGGTGCACCCAGGCGATGGACGAGCCCGGCAGGATGTCGTGGAACTGGTGGAGCAGGACCGTCTTCCAGAGGCGGTCCAGGTGCTCGTACGGGTACGCGTAGCCCGGCGCGTGCAGCGCGGCCGTCGTCGCCCACAACTCGGCCTCGCGGAGCTTGTGTTCGCTGCGCCTGTTGCCCTGCTTGGTGCGGGCCTGGGAGGTGTACGTGGCCCGGTGCAGCTCCAGGTACAGCTCGCCGACCCAGACCGGGGCGTCGGGGTACTCCTCACGGGCCTTGGCGAAGAACTCGTCGGGGTGCTCGATCTCGACCGTCGCCGAGCCCTCCAGGTCTGCCAGCCTGCGCGCCCGTTCCATGATCTCGCGGGTGGGGCCGCCGCCGCCGTCGCCCCAGCCGAAGGGGGCCAGGGAGCGGGTCGCGGCGCCCTTCTCCTGGTAGTTGCGCGAGGCGCGGGCCATCTCCTCGCCGCTGAAGCGGGCGTTGTAGGTGTCGACCGGCGGGAAGTGCGTGAAGATGCGGGTGCCGTCGATGCCCTCCCACCAGAAGGTGTGGTGGGGGAACTTGTTGGTCTGGTTCCAGGAGATCTTCTGGGTGAGGAACCAGTCGTTGCCGGCAAGCTTGGCCAGCTGCGGGTAGGCCGCGGTGTAGCCGAAGGAGTCCGGCAGCCACACGCCCTTGGTCTCGACGCCGAAGTGCTCGATGAAGAACCGCTTGCCGTGGATGAGCTGGCGGGCCATCGCCTCGCCGCCGGGCAGGTTGCCGTCGGCCTCGACCCACATGCCGCCGACCGGCGCCCACTGGCCCTTCTTCACGGACTCCTGGATGCGCGCCCACACCTTGGGGTAGTTGTCGCGCACCCACTCGTACTGCTGGGCCTGCGAGCATGCGAAGACGAAGTCCTCGTACTCGTCGGCCAGCGAGGTGACGTTGGAGAAGGTGCGGGACGTCTTGCGCTTGGTCTCGCGGATCGGCCACAGCCACGCCGAGTCGATGTGCGCGTGGCCGACACCCGAGATCCGGTGGGCGCTGGCGTTGGCCGGCTTGGCCAGCGCGGGCGCCAGGACCGCTCGTACCGCCGCCGCCGAACCGGCCACGTCGTCCAGGTCAAGCAGGTCGAGGGCGCGGTCCAGGGTGTGCGCGATCTCGTGACGGCGCGGGTCGTGTTCGCCCAGCTCCAGCATCAGCTCGCGCAGCACCTGGACGTCGAGGTCGAGGTGGAAGACCTCCTCGTCGAGGATGGCGAGGTCGGCGTGCCGGAAGGTGTAGATCGGCTTGTCGCCGGCCGTGAGGATGTCACCCATGGGGGTGATCTTGGAGAAGTTGTCGGCGAGGATGTCCGGGTTAGAGGCCGCCTCGACGAGGTAGTCGATCTCCTCACCGCCCGTGGCCGGGTTGGCGACCGGCACGTACTGGTTGAGCGGGTTGACCGCCTTCAGCGGGGTGCCGTCGGTGAGGTGGACCAGTGCCTCGGCCTGGTTGCCGGGCCAGTCGCCGGTGAAGCCGAGGTCGATGACGGCCTCGACGCGCCGGCCGGCCCACTCGGCGGGAACCCGGCCGCGCATCCGGAACCAGGTCGTGCCCCAGGGCGGGCCCCAGGGGGTGTCCATGGCGAAGGGCGCGTACGACGCGGCCGACGCCTCCTCGAAGGAGACCGGCTCGCCCGGCGCCTGCCAGGCCTCGACCTCGAAGGGAACCGTGGCCGCGTAGACCGCCGCCTTGATCCGCTGATCGTGGAGGCGCTGCACGCGCTCCTCGATCCGCCGGCTTTCGTCGTGCATGGGAAGTCTCCAGACCAGATACGAGCGGGGAAAGCGCTTACTTAAGGTACGCCAGGCCGGGGTGGACCGCGGTGTATCCGTCGACCAGTCTGCGGGCCACGTTGACGGAGTCGACGAGCGGGTGCAGCGCGAACGCCTTGACCGCCGTCGCACGGGAGCCGGACTCGGCGGCGGCGAGCACCTCGCGTTCGACCGCCTTGACCGAGCAGACCAGACCGGAGGCGTGGTCGGGCAGCGGGTCGACGCTGACGGGATGGGCTCCGTTGGCGTCGACCAGGCAGGGCACCTCGATGACGGCCTCGGCATCCAGTACCGAGAGCGTCCCGCGGTTGCGGACATTGAGGATCAGGGTGGTGCGCTCGTCGCGGGCGATGGCCCGCATCAGGGCGAGGGCCACCTTCTCGTAGCCCCCGGACAGGTCGTCGGCGTCGCGTTCGCCCGCACCCGCCGTCTCCCGGGCCTCGGCCATGTAGGTCGCCTCGCGCTCGGCGCGGGTGCGGTCCCAGGCGGTGAGGGCGGCGGCGCCCGGCCGCTTCATCTCCTCGTAGAAGCCGGCCTGCTGGTCGCGCAGGAAGGCGCCGCGGGTCTTCTCGGCCTGGCTGTAGGCGCGGACGGCCTCGCGGTTGAAGTAGTAGTAGTGCAGATACTCGTTCGGGACGGCACCCAGGGACTGGAGCCAGTCGGTGCCGAAGAGCTTGCCCTCCTCGAAGGAGCCGAGGAGGTCGGGGTCTGCCAGCAGTCGCGGGAGTTCGTCGCGGCCGTTGACCCGCAGCCCGCGTACCCAGCCGAGGTGGTTGAGGCCTACGTAGTCGATCCACGCCTCACCGGGGTTGGCGCCGAGCACCCGGGCGATACGGCGGCCCAGGCCCACCGGCGAGTCGCAGATGCCGATGACGCGGTCACCGAGGTGGCGGGACATGGCCTCGGTGACCAGACCGGCCGGGTTGGTGAAGTTGATGACCCAGGCGTCGGGAGCGACCCGCGCGACGCGACGCGCGATGTCCTCGGCCACCGGAACCGTGCGCAGGCCGTAGGCGATACCGCCCGCGCCGACCGTCTCCTGGCCGAGGACGCCCTCGGCCAGCGCCACCCGCTCGTCGTTGGCGCGGCCCTCAAGGCCGCCGACGCGGATCGCGGAGAAGACGAAGTCGGCGCCGGTCAGCGCCTCGTCCAGGTCGGTCGTGGCGCTCACCTCGGGGGCGTCGGGCACCCCCGCCGCCTGCTCGGCCAGGACCCGGGTGACCGCCGCGAGGCGGCCCGCGTCCAGGTCGTGCAGGACGACACGGGTCACCCGGCCCTCGGCATGGTCGCCCAGGAGCGCCCCGTACACGAGCGGGACGCGGAATCCGCCGCCGCCCAGAATCGTCAGCTTCACCGGTTGCCCCCAAGACGGAACGGAGATCCAGCCGTTGGACGGACAACTCCCCACATGAACGGATAAGCTCTGCACAGTGCGTCGCGAGAACCAAGCACGCCCTGTCTCCTTGCACTTGTTTCAAGAACCCGGGCTGGTTTCAACCCGGCTGGTGTTGATCGCGTAAGACCCGATCGCTCGCTGAGCGACTGAGCAGCGTGAGCCAGGAATCTCCTTCGATTCCGAGGGAGAGGATTCAAGCTTGCACCTTTCCTGCCTCTACTACCTCGACGCGGGCCTCCTCCAAGGAGGCCCGCGTCACCGCTTCCACGGGAGCGTTCGTCACCACCATGTCCAGGTCCTCGGGACCGCAGACCTTCGCCATGCCCGTACCGGGGAACTTGGCGCGGTCGGCGAGCAGGACGACCCGGTCCGCGGCCTTGATCATGGCGCGCTTGACCGGCACCTCGACGACTGTGGTGTCCATCACCTGACCGCCGGGCCGGATGCCGCTGGTCCCCAGGAAGAGCCAGTCGGCGTGCAGCTGGCGGAGATTGTCCTCGGTGAGGAAGCCGACCAGGGAGCGGTACTCGCGCCTGACCATGCCGCCGAGGAGCACCAGGTCGATGCCCTCGTCGTCCACCAGCTCCTCGAAGACCACCAGGTTGCTGGTGATCACGGTGAGCCGGCGGCCGTGCAGCTGCCGGGCCAGCCGGTAGGCGGTGGTGCCGATGTCGAGCAGCACGGACTGGCCGTCCTCGACGAGCGAGGCGGCCTTGGCGGCTATCGCGTCCTTCTCGGCCACGCGCACCTCGGCGACCTCGGCGAAGGGCTGGTCGCCCTCCTCCACCACGGCGCCGCCGTGCACACGTGTGAGGAGGCCCTCCTCCTCCAGTCTGACCAGGTCACGCCGGATGGTGGCGGGGCTCACGCCCAGTTGCTCGGAGAGATCGGTCACGGCCGCGGGGCCACCCGAGCGCAGGGCCCGCAGGATGAGTTGATGTCGTCGTTCTGCCAGCACGCGGTGAACAGTACTCGTCATCTTCAATCATTTCTATGCTTACTTCTGCTCGACTCTTGCCAAAACTTCCGAAGACGCGCACGATTCCGGTCATCAAATTGACGAGTTTTGACGAGAGGATGCACGCGTGGACGACGAACGGCCCGATGTGCTGCTGACCGGGCTGCTCTTCTTCGACCTCGTCCTCACCGGCCTGGGCAAGCCCCCGACACCCGGCGAGGAGATCTGGACGTCGGGGATGGGTACCAGCCCCGGCGGGATCGCGAACCTCGCCGTGGCCGCCGCCCGGTACGGTCTGAAGACCTCCCTGGCCACGGTTTTCGGGGACGACGCGTACGGCGCCCACTGCCGTACCGTCCTCGCCGGCCAGGAAGGCGTCGACCTCTCCCTCTCGCACACCGCTGACGACTGGCACACCCCCGTCACCGTCTCGCTCGCCTACGACGGCGACCGCGCCCTGATCACCCACGGGCAGCCGCCCCCGTACTCCCAGGACACCCTGCTGGGCGACCCGCCCGAGGCGCGCACCGCCCTCGTGCACATCGAGGCCGAGCCCCACCGGTGGCTGGCCAAGGCCGCGGCGAACGGTACGCAGATCTACGCGGACGTCGGCTGGGACCCAACCCAGCGGTGGTCCGCCGACCTGCTCGACCAGCTCGCCCTGTGCCACGCCTTCCTTCCCAACGAGACCGAGGCGATGGCGTACACCCGCACCGACACCGCGGTCGCCGCGCTGGGCACGCTCAGCGAGCTGGTCCCGGTGGCCGTCGTCACCCGCGGCGGTGACGGCGCGATCGCCGTGGACCAGACCACGGGCGAGTACGCGGAGGTCCCCGCCCTGGCCGTGGACGTCGTGGACTCGACGGGCGCCGGTGACGTGTTCGGCGCCGGCTTCGTCGCGGCCTCCCTCGGCGGCTGGCCGCTGGAGGAACGGCTGCGGTTCGCCGTACTGGCCGCCTCGCTCTCCGTACGGCGGCACGGCGGGGCGCTCGCGGCGCCCGGCTGGTACGGCGTCGACCGCTGGTGGCGCTCGCTGACCGACCCCGGCCTGAGGAAGGCATACGGCTTCCTCGCGGACCGCATCCCGGCGGACGTCGGCCCGCCGGTGCACCACGCCCCGGTCACCCCGCCCGCACCGCTGCCCTGATCCCCCCCAGAAAAACGCCCTTCAGTACCACGAACAGGAACAACAGGAGTGACTCGTGGACCTTTCCCGTAGAGGCTTCCTCCAGGCCGCCGTACTCACCGCGGCTGCCTCCGGCCTGACCGTCGCCTGTGGCGGCGACTCCGGATCCGGCGGTACCAAGAACGGCAAGAACCTCACCATGTGGTACTGGGGCGGCGCCCTCAGCGACAAGGTGGTCGGCGAGGCCAAGACGCACTTCAGCAGCACGGTCAAGCTGACCTCCGCCTCCATCGGCGGCGACTTCAAGCAGAAGCTCACCACCACCCTCGCGGCGGGCGGCTCCTCGGTCCCCGACATCACCGGCATCAAGGGGGAGGACATCGCCTCCTTCCTGCCCAACGCCGACCGCTTCCTCGACCTGAACGACCTGGGCTTCAAGAAGATCTCGTCCCAGTACCTGGAGTGGAAGACCAAGCTCGCCCAGACCGAGGACGGCAAGCAGATCGGGTTCCCGATCGACATCGGCCCCACGGCGCTCTTCTACCGCGCGGACCTGTTCGAGGAAGCGGGGCTGCCCAGCGACCCGGCCGAGGTCGCGGCCGAGGCCAAGACCTGGGACGACTACTTCGCTCTCGGCTCCGAGCTGAAGAAGGCGCTGCCCGGCACCTTCCTGGTCAACAACATGGGGTCGGTGTTCAACATCGCGGTCGGCCAGGGCACCAGGCGGTTCATCGACCAGGACAACCACTTCATCGGCGACCAGGACCACATCCGCGCCGCGTGGGACACGGCCGTCCGTGCCTACACGCTCGGCCTCGACGCCAAGATCAACGACCAGAGCTGGAACGCCGCCATCGGCAAGAGCCTGACCACCGAAGTCGGCGCCGCCTGGCACGCGCTGGACATCGAGTCTGCGGCCCCGGGCACCAAGGGCAACTGGCGGGTCTGCGCGACGCCGGGCGGGCCGGCCAACCAGGGCGGCTCCTATCTGACCCTGCCCGAGCAGTGCCGGAACCCCGAAGAGGCATTCAAGATCATCAGCTGGATCCTCAGCCCGGACAACAACGCCAAGAGCTTCACCGACGCCGCCATCTTCCCCGCCTCCCCGGCCACGTACGCGATGGCGGCAATGACGGGTCCCGACGCCTTCTTCGGCGGACAGAAGATCATCGAGGTCTTCGGCCCGGCCGCCGAGGCCATCCCCGTGACCTACGAGGCACCCTCCGACTCCGCGGTCATGGCCCCCTTCATGGCCGAACTGACCAGCATCGAGGCCAAGGGCAAGAAGCCCGACGACGCCTGGAACGACGCGGTCGGCCAGGCCAGGCAGATCGCCAAGCGGCAGGGGGTGAACTGAGGTGTCGTCACCTCCGGTCACCGGCCCCGCCACGGTGCCTGAGCACCGTGGCGGGCCGGGCCCGGCCCGCTTCCGCCCGCGGCGCACCCCGCCCGCGGGCGTCGCGCGGCCCCAACGTCGCGGAGTGCTGTCGTACTGGCGCCAGTACCTGGCGATCTCGCCCTTCTACCTGGTCTTCGTCGTCTTCTCGTTCGGCCCCGTCTTCTATTCGCTGTATCTGGCCTTCCAGCGCTACGACGGTCTGGGCACCAAGCAGTTCGTGGGCCTGCAGCAGTTCGAGTTCCTCTGGAGCGACCCGGTCTTCTGGCTGTCGATCCGCAACACCCTGGCAATCTGGGTCCTGTCGACCGTGCCCACGCTCTTCGGCGCCCTGGTCCTGGCGACCCTGCTGCATTCGGTGCGCCGCTTCAAAGGCTTCTACCGCATCGCCCTCTACGTGCCGAACGTCACGTCGATCGTCGCCGTGGCGATCTTCTTCGGCGCGGTGTTCAGCAACGACTTCGGTCTGGTCAACGCGATCCTGGGCATGATCGGCATCTCACCTGTCCCATGGCTGAGCAACCCATGGCTGATCAAGGTGGTCATCGCGCTGCTGATGACCTGGATGTGGACCGGCTACAACATGATCATCTACCTGGCCGGCCTCCAGGCCATCCCGCAGTCGGTCTACGAGGCGGCCAAGATGGACGGCGCGGGCCCCATCCGCACGTTCTTCCAGATCACCATCCCGATCATGCGGCCGATCATCCTGTTCACCGTCGTCATCTCGACCATCAACGGTCTGCAGAGCTTCAGCGAACCCCAGGTCCTCTTCGCCAGCAACGCCGCCAACCAGAACCTCGGCGGCCCGGGCCAGGCGGGCCTGACCACGCTGCTGTACTTCTACCAGTCGGCCTTCCTCGACAACGACTACGGCTACGGCGCGGCCATCGTGTGGGCCTTCTTCGTACTGATCATCGTGCTCGTCGTCATCAACTGGCGCATCGTGCAACGAGGGAGGAAGTCATGACGACAGCCGCCACGCCACGGCCTGCCACGGGCGCGAAGCCGCCACGCCGTCCCAGGGGCCTGTCCGCGCACGTCTTCCTCATCCTTGCCGTCCTGATCTCGGTCTTCCCCTTCGTGTGGACGATCGTGATGGCGACCAACACCACCCGTGACATCTACAAGAGCCCACCGAAGCTGACCTTCGGCTCCCATCTGCTGGAGAACATCCGGGGTGTGCTGGACACGGTCGACTTCTTCGGGTCGATGCTCAACACGGTCGTCATCGCGTGCGTCACCACGGTCCTGGTGCTGTTCGTCGACTCCCTGGCGGCCTTCGCCTTCGCCAAGTTCGAGTTCCCCGGGCGCAAGGTGCTCTTCGGCACGCTGCTGGTGTTCATGATGCTGCCGCTCCAGCTGGCCGTCCTGCCGCAGTTCATCCTGATGTCCGAGCTCGGCTGGGTCGGCATGCTCAAGGCGCTGGTCTGGCCCGCCCTCTCCAACGCCTTCGGCATCTTCTGGCTGCGCCAGTACATCGAGAACGGTGTACCCGACGAACTGCTGGACGCGGCGCGCATCGACGGCGCCGGGTTCTTCCGTCAGTACTGGAACGTCGCGCTGCCGATGATCAAGCCCGCGATGTCCTTCCTCGCCATCTACGCCTTCGTCGGTGCCTGGAACGACTACGTCTGGCCCCTCATCGTGCTCACCGACCCCGCACACGTCACGCTCCAGGTGGAGCTGGCCCAGCTCAACGTCGGCCACAACACCAACTACAGCATGGTCATGGCCGGTGTGCTCATGGCGTCCATCCCGCTGGTCGTGGTCTTCGCGATCTTCGCGCGCGGGTTCATCGCCGGCGCCACCGAAGGCGCGGTACAGGGCAGCTGAACCGCTCACGAGAAAGGTGCGCGATGGTGGACGGCGGCGGACGGCCGGGACACGGGAAGGTGCTCGTGGTGGGTATGGACGGGGTGCGCTTCGACCGGCTGCCCCTCCCCCGGCCGGCGGCCGGGGGGACCCCCGTCCCGCTTCGCCCGCCGTCCGCGGCGCCCGTGCTGCACGGCCTGATGGCCGCGGGCTCCCACGGCAGCAGCCTGCTGCCCTACGGCGAGGCGGACGGCCAGGCCGGGGACGGACCGTCCACCAGCATGGCCTACACCGACTCCGGCCCCGGCTGGTCGAGCGTGCTGACCGGGGTGTGGCCCGACCGGCACGGGGTGACCGGCAACGACTTCACGGGCGCCGACTACTCCCGCTACCCCGACTTCCTCAGCCGTGCCGCCACCGCGCGACCCGGTCTGCGCACGGCGGCGGCGGTGTCCTGGCCCGAACTGGTCGACCGCTGCACCCTGGGTTTCGCCATCGGCGAGCGCGTGCGGCACGACGGCGAGTCCGGCGGCTACGAGGAGGCGGACCGCCTCGTCGCCGACACCGCTGTGCGCTGGCTCACCGAGGACGACCCGGACGTCGTGTTCGTGTACTTCGGCGCCACCGACGAGGCCGGCCACGCCACGGGCCCCCTCAGCCCCGCCTACGACCGGGCCCTCATCGCCCAGGATGCCCACCTCGGGCGGCTGCTGGACGCCATCGGCGCCCGGCGCTCCCACCCCGCCCGTGCGGACGAGCACTGGACGGTGCTGGTCACCACGGACCACGGCCATCTCGACACCGGCGGCCACGGAGGCGACACGCATGCCGAGCGCGAGGTCTTCGTCGTCCTCGCCGAGCCCGGAACGCCCGGCGGCACCCGGCTGGACACACCCCGCCTCATCGACATCGCCCCCACCGTCCTGGACCGTCTCGGCATCCCCGCCGACCCTGCCTGGGGCCTGTGGGGCCACGTCCTGCCCGGGCCCACCACGTCCCCCCTCTCACCACCGACTTCGGAATGGTCATGACCGACGATCCCCTGCTCGCCCTGCGGCCCTGGGAGTCACCCGAGGTGACCTCCTGGGGGCGGCTGCCCATGAGCGCCGTCGACCGGCGCGCCCAGGCTCTCTCCCTGGACGGCGACTGGCGTTTCCAGCTGCTCCCGGCACCGACGGCCGCGGTCGGCGACGACTGGACCCCGGCGCGGGTCCCCGGCGCGTGGACCCTCCAGGGCACCGACGATCTGCCCTGGTACACCAACGTGCGGATGCCGTGGCCCGACTTCCCGCCCGCGTCGCCCGCCGCCAACCCGACGGGCGTGTACGAGCGTGAGTTCGACGTTCCGGCCGAGTGGGCGGGCCGGCGGATCGTGCTCCAGGTCGGCGCCGCCGAGAGCGTGCTGCTCGTGCACGTCGACGGACGGCCGGCCGGCATCTCCAAGGACTCCCATCTGGCGGCCGAGTTCGACCTCTCCGACGTCGTACGCCCCGGCGTGTCCGCGACCCTGCGGCTGACGGTCGTCAAGTGGTCCGACGCCACCCACATCGAGGACCAGGACCAGTGGTGGCACGGCGGCATCACCCGCTCGGTGCTGCTGTACGCGACGGACCCGCTGCATCTCGCGGACGTCACCGTGCGGGCGGCGGCCTCCGGTGAGCTGCGGGTCGACTGCCGGGTGCGGGACGCGGGCGGCGCGCTGCCCGAGGGATGGTACGTCAGCGGCGAGATCGACGGTCAACTCCTCGTCCAGGACGCGGAGTTCGACCGGTTCAACGCCGCGGACGACCGCGTCTCCGACTTCCTCGGCGAGCCCCGGATGTGCGCGCGGGTGCCCGGCGTACGCACCTGGACCGCCGAGACGCCCGAGCTCTACGGCCTGACCGTCCGGCTGCACCGCGCCGACGGAACGGTCGCCGACACCTCGTACCGGCGGATCGGTTTCCGGGACGTCGAGATCGTCGGCCGGGACCTGCTGGTCAACGGGGAGCGGATCTACGTCCGGGGCGTCAACCGGCACGACTTCCATCCGCTGACCGGGCGGACCGTGTCGCGGAACGACATGCGCGCCGATCTCGTGCTGCTGAAGCGGTTCGGGTTCAACGCGATCCGCACCGCCCACTATCCGAACGACCCGACGCTGTACGACCTCGCGGACGAGCTCGGTTTCTACGTGGTCGACGAGGCGGACATCGAGTCGCACGACCACGCGCACGAGATCGCGGACGACCCGCGCTATCTGAACGCCTTCGTGGACCGGGTGTCGCGAATGGTCCTGCGGGACAAGAACCATCCGTCGGTCATCATCTGGTCGCTGGGCAACGAGTCCGACTACGGGGCGAACCACGACGCGGCGGCGGGCTGGCTGCGCCGGCACGATCCGACCCGGCCGCTCCAGTACGAGGGCGCGGCCAAGCTGGGCTGGGCCGATCCGGCGGTCGCCTCCGACATCGCCTGCCCGATGTACGCGCCGCTGGAGGACTGCGTCGCGCACGCCCTGTCCGGCGAGCAGACCAAGCCGCTCATCCAGTGCGAGTACTCGCACGCCATGGGCAACAGCAACGGCACGCTCGCGGACCACTGGGCCGCCATCGAGTCAACTCCGGGACTTCAGGGCGGGTTCATCTGGGAGTTCTGGGACCACGGAATTCTTCAGTGCGTGAACAGCGGCAGACCTGTCGGGCGCGTGGGCGCCGGGCTCTATGACAACGGTGTCGCCGCCCCCGGCCTGCGCTGGGCGTACGGCGGCGACTTCGGCGAGACGATCCACGACGGCGCCTTCATCGCCGACGGTGTCGTCTTCCCCGACCGCACGCCCAAGCCGGTCATGTACGAGCACCGGGAGATCGCGGCGCCGGTACGCCTCGAAGCGTTCCGGCACGAGGGGCTCGTGGTCGCCAACCACCAGTGCTTCCGTGGCCTGGACTGGCTCGCGGGCACCTGGGAACTGGCGCTCGCGGACGGCCGCGTGCTGACCGCGCCGGCCGAACTGCCGGATCTGCGCCCCGGTGAGACGGCGGCCGTGCCGCTGCCCTTCGAGCTGCCGGCGGACAGCGGCGAGGCCTGGCTGACCCTGCGGGTGACGACGGCAGGCGACGAGCCGTGGGCCCCGCACGGCACGGAGATCTGCACACCCCAGCTGCTGCTGCGGGCCGCGCCCGAGGTGCGGGAGACCCCCGTCTCCGGACCGCGTGTCCAGGTCGACGGCGACGGGCTGCTGATCCACCCGCTGCTGACGTCGGCGCCCGCGCTGTCCCTGTGGCGGGCCCCGACCGACAACGACGAGCTGGGCGGCATGGCGGCCCGGTGGCGGGAGTGGGGCCTCGACTCCCTCGTACGCAAGGCCGTGGACGTGCGGCGCGACGGCGGGGGCGTGACCGTGCTCGCCGAGTACGCCGGGAACGCGGGCGTGATCCGCCACGAGCAGGTGTTCACTCCGGTCCAGGGCGGCATCCGCGTCGAGGAGAGCGTCGACCTGCCGGACGCGTACGCCGATGTGGCGCGGGTCGGTTCCGTTTTCGAGACGGTGTCCGGGCTCGACCTGCTGGAGTGGTACGGGCAGGGCCCCTGGGAGTCCTACCCGGACCGCGCCGCCGGGGCGCCCGTCGGGCATCACTCGGCCCCCGTCGACTCCCTGCTCACCCCCTATCTGCGACCGCAGGAGAGCGGCGGACGGCACGGTGTACGACGGTTCAGGCTGTCGGCGCCGGACGCCAGCGGTCTCTCGGTCGTGCTGGACCGGCCGCGACAGGTCTCCGTGACCCGGTTCCGCGCCGATGACCTGGCCGCCGCCACGCATCACGACCAGCTGAAGCCGCGGCCCGGCTGCGTGGTCCACATCGACGCGGCACACCGGGGGCTCGGCACGGCGTCGTGCGGCCCCGACACCTTCCCCTCCTATCTCCTGCAGCCGGGCACCCACCGCTGGGCCTGGACCCTTCGCGCCCTCTGACCCCCCGCACATCTCCTCTCACCTCACGGAACCTCTTACGGAGTTAGTTGTGTGCACCTCGCACGAGTCCGGGCACGATCCTGCCCCCGAAGCACCCCAGGCGGGCGCCGGACGGCGTACCTTCCTGCGGGCGACCGCGCTGATCGGGGCGGCGGCCACCACGTCCGTCACCCTTCCGACGGCCGCCGAGGCCCTGACGGACGCGGCGCGTTCGTCAGGGCGGCCCGACACCGAGAGCCGCCGGTTCACGCTCGCCGTGATGCCCGACACCCAGTACCTCTTCGACGGGCCGAGCATCGACAAGGCGCCCGTCGAGGCGTCCCTGCGCTATCTGCTGGAGCACGGGCGGGACGAGAACATCGTGTTCCTGTCCCACCTGGGCGACCTCACCCAGAACGGCGCCGCGCCGGAGATCGCCGCGATCGGCGAGGCGTTCCGGCTGCTGGACCGGCGGGGCGTCGGCTACAGCGTCGTCGCGGGCAACCACGACGTGAAGTCGTCCACCACCGACCAGCGCGGCGCGTCCCCGTACCTCGACGTGTTCGGGCCGGAGCGCTTCCAGGGGAAGCGGACCTTCGGCGGGGCGTCTGCCGACGGCTACAACACCTTCCATGTGTTCCGGGCGGCCGGGCGGGAGTGGCTGGTCCTCGCGCTGGACTGGCGGCTGTCGGACCAGGGGTACGCGTGGGCCAAGGACGTCCTCGCGAAGCACCCGGCACTGCCGGTGATCCTCACGACGCACGAACTGGTCGCCGAGGACGACTCCCTGTCGGCGTACGGGCAGCAGCTGTGGGACCGGCTGATCGCCGACCACGACCAGATCTTCCTCACCCTCAACGGGCACTACTGGCCCGCCGGGCGCGCGACGCGCAAGAACGCGGCGGGACATGAGGTCGAGCTGCATCTGACGAACTATCAGAATCGTTACTTCGGCGGCGCGGCGATGATCCGCCTCTACCGTTTCGACCTCGACCGCGACACAATCGACGTGGAGACGGTCTCCCCGTGGATCCTGGGCCGGGCCGCGAAGGGGCTCAACGAGCTGGAGCGGCAGGAGATCGAACTCAGCGGCGACGCCGACCGGTTCTCCGTCGGCATCGACTTCGTGGAGCGCTTCGCCGGGTTCGCCCCGGTGCCCGCGCGTCCCGCCCGCCCCGCGTCGAAGATGGTGATCCCTGGCACGGTGGCCTACTGGCGCTTCGACGGGCAGCCGGACGGGGCCGCCCTCACCGGCACGGTCCGCGACCGGTCGGGCCACGGCAACGATCTCACCCTGGTGTCGGTCGGGGGCGGCACGCTGAACTGGTCGAGCGACCATCACCCGGACCAGCCCGGGCACGGCAGCCTGGACTTCAACGGCTTCAAGTCGCCGCTGAAGGGCGCCTATCTGCGCACGGTCGACGGCGCGCCCATCAACTCGGCGACTTTCAGGGCCGGTTACACCATTGAGGCGTTCTACCGGCTGCCCGCCGACTGGGACCCCTCGCACCACGCCTGGGCCGGAGTGGTCAGCCGTACCGGTACGGGCGGTGCCGCGGGCAAGACCGGCGACGACCCGGACGAGCCACTCGCCACCCTGTCCCTCTCCAACGACCGCGAGCCGCAGTGGGCCATGCGGCCCCTCAACCAGCAGGGCATCGCCACCAACTGGGGCCAGGAGACGCCGCTGGACACCTGGTGGCACCTCGCGGTCGTCAACGACGGCACGCACACCACGCTGTACGTCCAGGGCTGCCCGGTCGTCCGCAACCCGAAGGCGACCTCGACCGGCATCACCTCGGTCGGGCTGCCGTGGCTGCTGGGCGGCTACGAGTACGCGGGGAACATCGACCAGATCCTGCACGCCCGCCTCGGCGACGTACGGATCGTCGAACGAGCGCTGCACGTCAGCGCGTTCATGAACCACTGACACACACCGTCAGGCTCCGCCAAGCCTCGTGGACTCCACACCTCTCCAGATCCCACCAGATCGCAAGGGACCCACAGACCATGACAGAGCAGCAGCTGCCTGCCTGGGCCGACCCCGCCGTCTCCCCCGCCGGACTCGACGCCCAGGGCGTCTCCCGGCGTCAACTCCTGAACCGGGCGGGCCTGTTCGGCGCCGCCTTCGCCGCCGCGTCACTGGCGACGCCCGCCGCCGCTGCCGCCGGCCCGCGACGGCTCGGTGGCAGCGACCCCCGCCTCGCCTACCTCGTCGGCGACCATCACATCCACACCGTGTACAGCCACGACGCGAAGTACACGTTCTCCCAACTGGCGGCGGCCGGCGAGAAGTTCGGCCTCGACTGGATGGTGTTCACCGAGCACTCCAACTTCGGGCACGCCCAGTACGGCGCCCCGCTGGAGCACGCCGAGATCCTCAAGGCGCGGGCCGAGAACCCGCGTCAGCTGATCTTCCAGGGCCTGGAGTGGTACATCCCGGCCGCCGAGCACTGCACGGTCTTCTCGCCGCCCGGCCCGCACGAGGTCGACCTGCTCACCAGGTTCGAGAGCGCCTTCGACGGCAAGCTGCTCAACTACACCGAAGGCTCGGCCGCCGCCGCGGACACCGCCCGCAACGAGGCGCACGCCGTCAAGGCGATCCAGTGGCTGGCCGAGCAGCGCCGCACCGGTTACGTCGACGACGTGCTGGTCCTCGCCAACCACCCGATGCGCCTGGGCATCGACTCCCCGCACGAGATGCGCAACTGGCGGGACGCAGGGCGGGGTGGCGGGAAGGAGGGGGACCCCGGGATCATGATCGGCATGGAGGGCGCGCCCGGCGCCCAGGGCGCGGCCATCCCCGGCTGGCGCGGGGCCACCTCGATCCGCGGCGAGTACGAGAACAAGCCCTCGGGACAGTCCTGGCAAGGCTATCCGGCCGACGGGTATCTGACGTACGGCGGCTTCGACTGGGCGACCGCGACGGTCGGCGGTCTGTGGGACTCGATGCTGGCAGAAGGCAGCCTGTTCTCGATCACCACCAACTCCGACGCGCACCGGATCGTCTTCGACACCTGGAAGAACGGCGACTGGCCGGCCGGGCGGAACTTCGACAACACCGGCAGGCTGCCCGACCCCGTGAACACCGACACTCCGCAACCCGGCAGCGACTTCTGGCCCGGCCAGTTCAGCCGCACCCACGTGGGCGTCACGCGCTACGGCTACCGCGAGGTGATGGCGGGCATGCGCGCGGGCCGGATCTGGCTGGACCACGGCCATCTGCTGGACGGGCTCGACGTACGGCTGACGCGTGACTGCGAGTTCGGCCGGGGGGTCACGCTGGGCGGCCGGCTCCGGGTCCGCAGGGGTGAGAAGCTCACGCTCAACATCACGGTGACCAGCGCCTCCCGTCTCAACCCCCAGGGAATCCTGCCCGAGTTGGCGCATGTGGACGTGATCCGGGGCGCGGTGCGCGGCCCGGCCGCCGACCGGGACACCTGGAAGGCGCCGGACACGAAGGTCGTGAAGTCGAAGGACGTGACGGGGCGCACGGGGACGTACACCCTGCGCGTGCCGCTGACCGCGGGCGACGAGTCGTTCTACGTCCGGCTGCGAGGCAGCGACGGCAACCGGCACGGCGCCGGTTATCTCGGTGCCTCCGTCGACCCGCACGGACCGATCGCGCACGAGCCCGGAAACGGTGACCCGTGGGCCGATACGTGGTTCTATTCCAACCCGGTGTTCGTCGACGTCGTAGGTGGTTGACTGATGAAGCGTCAATTTCTGTCCCTCAGCGCGTTATTGGTCCTGGCCGGGGCGCTCGTGCTCGGCAGCGGTGGGACGGCGTCCGCCGCCGACGCACAGTGGACGGAGACCGGCTCGGCCCAGGTCGACTCCCTCGGCAGCGGTCAGGGGCTGGCCTCCCGCGCGGACGGCACGCTCCTGTACCGGGGCCTCACCTCCATCCCGCTGGACCTGCGTGTCGCCGGCTGGAACCACATCGGTGACCCGGACATCGCGAACGGGTACGTGTTCGACGCCTACCAGGGTCCGGACACGGCCACGTCCAAGATGTTCGCGGTCACCACCCCGGCGGGTCAGCGCTACCAGTACGTGCACCAGCTCAACTCCGGCGAGAAGCTGAACAACTCCTTCGCCACCGTCTCGCCCGACGGCCAGTGGCTGGTCTCGGGCGAGTGGGGCGACCAGACCCGCCTCCAGGTCTTCCCGGCCCCGCTCCTCAACGCGTCCACCCCCGCCACGGGCGGCGCGCTGGCGGAGGCCGGGCAGATCACCCTGGACAGGACCGTCCGCAACATCCAGGGCTGCGACTTCGTCACCGCGACCCGATTGCTGTGCGCCTCGGACGACGACTCGGGCACCCGGTTCCCGGAGATCCGCCCGCTGCTCCAGGTCGACCTGGAACGCGCGGTGGACGGCAAGCCGGTCACGGGCCACGTCACGAGCCTGTTCGCCCTCCCCCAGCGCAGCACCTGTACGGGGACGGCGTACGAGGCGGAGGGCGTCGACTACGACGTGAACAGCGGCACCCTGCGCGCCCAGGTGATCCAGCCGGGCATCTGCGCACTGGCGACCACCGTCTACTCGTATCAGCAGGTCACGGGCTGACGAACCGATCGCCGGGGCGTACCGTGGCCGCGTGACCACCGAGGAGTCGCTGCGGCCGCAGTCCCTGATGCTGACGTTCCTGGGCGATCAGGTGCTCGGGCGCGACGTCTGTGTGTACTCGGGCAGCGTCATCGACGTGTTCGCGCGGGCGGGCATCGGAGAGCAGGCGACCCGCTCGACACTGACCCGGATGGTGAGCCGCGGTCTGCTGCGCCGCCAGCGCGAGGGCCGCCGGATGTACTTCGGGCTGACCGGGCGTTCGGCGGCGGTGCTGGGGGACGGTGAGCGGCGCATCTGGCAGAGCGGCGCCGTCAACCGGCACTGGGACGGCTCCTGGACCCTGCTCGGTTTCTCCCTCCCGGAGTCCTGGCAGCGCCAACGCCACGACCTTCGCTCGCAGTTGACGTGGAGCGGCTTCGGCCCGCTGTTCAACGGCCTGTGGATCGCACCGGGCGAGGTCGACGTCTCCGCCCTGGTCAACGAACTCGGCCTCTCCGCCCATGTGAAGGTGTTCCGGGCACACGCGGACGCGGGCATGGACATCGGCGCGATGATCGAGGAGACCTGGGAACTGTCCGAACTGGCCACACGGTACGGGGCGTTCGTACGGCGGTGGCAGCCCTGGGAGACCGAGCTGCCGGCGGCGGACGACGCCCTCTCGCTGCGCCTCGTCCTCCAGGCCGAGTGGCTGGGAATCATCCGCGGCGATCCGCGCCTCCCGGTCAGCCATCTCCCGGAGGACTGGCCGGCGGAACAGGCCGAGAAGACGTTCCGGACGGTGTACGAACGGCTCACACCGCTCGCCCAGGACGCCTCAAAACGCCTTCTCGACCTCGTGCCCGTGCGCGAGGATCAGACGGATCAGACGGATCAGACGGATCAGACGTAGAAACGGGACAGGCTCTGGAGCACCGCCGCCGGCTTCGGCGCGCCCTCGATCTCGATCGTGCCGTCGACGGTGATCTGCACCCCGCCCGGCACCTCCTCGACGTCTGCCAGCCTGCCGATCAGGCGGATCTTCGAGCCGACCTTCACCGGCGAGGGGAAACGCACCTTGTTGAGGCCGTAGTTGACCTTCGTGGTGACGCCCTGGACGTCCAGCAGCTCGGTGAAGAGCGGGATGAAGAGGGAGAGGGTGAGGTAACCGTGGGCGATCGGGGCACCGAAGGGGCCCTCGGCGGCCTTCTCCGGGTCCACGTGGATCCACTGGTGGTCGCCGGTTGCGTCGGCGAAGGTGTTGATGCGTTCCTGGGTGACCTCGATCCACTCACTGGTGCCCAGGTCGCTGCCGGCGAGCTTCTTGAGTTCGTCGATGCCGTTGACGGTGATGCTCATATCGCGTTCCTTAACTGGGAGTCGAGCTGGAAGTTGGCGGTGCGGCGAGCTACGAGCCCGCGCCGAAGGCCCTGCGCACCCGGGCCTTGAGCAGCTTTCCGGAGGCGGTGCGCGGAAGTTCGCCCGCGATGACGACCGACTTCGGGATCTTGTACTTGGCGAGCCGCCCGGACAGCGAGGCGAGCACCTCGTCCTCGTCCAGGTCCGCACCCTCGCGGGGCACCACGACCGCGCGCGGCACCTCGCCCCACTTCTCGTCGGCGACGCCGATGACCGCGCACTCCACGATGTCGGGGTGGGCCAGGAGCAGATCCTCGATCTCGGCGGGGTAGATGTTCTCCCCACCCGAGATGATCATGTCCTTGATGCGGTCGACGATGAAGACGTACCCGTCCTCGTCGGTCCGGGCGGCGTCCCCGCTGCGGAACCAGCCGTCCGTGAAGGAGGCGGCCGTCTCCTCGGGCAGGCCCCAGTACCCGGGCATGACATGTGGCCCGCGGACCACGATCTCGCCGGTCTCGCCGACATCGGCCGGCGTCAGGTCCGGCCGTACCACCCGCACATCACTGAAGAAGTGCGGCACGCCCGCCGAACCGGCCTTGCTGATCGCGTGTTCGGCGTCCAGGAACAGGGTCCCGGGTGAGGCCTCGGTCATGCCGTAGCCCTGGAGGAAGGTGAGTCCGCGCTCCTGGAATCTGGCGATGAGCGGGGTCGGCACCGGTGAGCCGCCGCAGGAGAGCATCCGCAGCGACGACAGGTCGGCGTCGGCCCAGCGCGGATGTCTGGCCACCTGGTCGAACATCGTCGGCACCCCGAACATGAAGCTGATCCGGTGCTGTTCGATCAGGTCGAAGGTCTCGTCCGCCGTGAATGCCTCGACCAGGACACATGTGCCGCCCTTGAGCAGCACGGGCAGGGTGAGCATGTTCAGCCCGGCCGTGTGGAACAACGGGGCGGAGACCAGGGCGCGTTCGTCGGTGATGACGTCCTGGTCGACGAGCACGTTGACGGCGTTCCAGGTCAGGTTGCCGTGCGTGAGCATGGCGCCCTTGGGGCGGCCGGTCGTGCCCGAGGTGTACATGATGATGCAGGTGTCGTCGGCGGTGACCGGCGCGTCGACCGGCTCGCCGGAGGCACCGGCGAGCGCCTCCTCGTACTCGGCGCCGACCTCGACGTAGGCACGCACGTCCGTGTTGCCGGGCAGTCCGGCGACCAGGCCGGCGTGCGAGGGTCCGTAGACGAGGGCCCTGGTGCCGGAGTCGGCGAGCTGGTAGGCGATCTCCGGCCCGGCGAGGCGGGTGTTGAGCGGTACGAAGACCGCGCCGAGCGTGCCCGCCGCGAACAGTGTCTCCAGGTAGGAGGGGTGGTTCGGACCCAGATAGGCGATCCGGTCGCCGCGGCGCACGCCCCGGTCGCGCAGGGCGTGCGCGAGGCGTGTGGTGCGATCGTACAACTGTGCGTAGGTGATCGTGGTGTCGCCGTGGATCAGGGCGGTGCGTTGGGGGGTCTTTCGGGCCCGGCGGGCGGGCCAAGACCCCAGTCCCTCGTTGCGCATCGTTGCGCCCCTCTACGAGTTACGAGACATGAGCTGCGGGATACGGATACGCGCTGCGGAGTCAGGACTTCGTGAGCCCGAGCAGCCGGGCCGCGTTCTCCTTGAGGATCTTCGGCCTGACCTCGTCCTTGATCGGCAGCTTCTCGAAGTCGGCGAGCCAGCGGTCCGGGGTGAGCACCGGGTAGTCCGAGCCGAAGAGGACCTTGTCCTTGAGCAGCGTGTTGGCGTACTGCACCAGCTGCGGCGGGAAGTACTTCGGTGACCAGCCGGACAGGTCGATGTGCACACCCGGCTTGTGCGTGGCGACGGCGAGCGCCTCGTCCTGCCAGGGGAACGACGGATGCGCCAGGATGATCTTCATATGCGGAAAGTCCGCGGACACGTCGTCGACGTGCAGCGGATTCGAGTACTTGAGCCTGATCCCGCCGCCGCCGGGGACTCCCGCGCCGATACCCGTCTGGCCGGTGTGGAAGAGCGCGATCGTGCCGGTCTCCTCGATCACCTCGTACAGCTCGTACGCGACCGAGCGGTCGTTGGGGAAGAAGCCCTGGATGCTGGGATGGAACTTGAAGCCCCTGACCCCGTACTCCTCGACCAGGCGGCGGGCCTGTTTGACGCCCGCCCGGCCCCGGAAGGGGTCGATGGAGGCGAAGGGGATCAGCACGTCCGGATTGGCCGCGGCGGCCTCGGCGACCTCCTCGTTCGGGACGGGCTCCGTGCCGGTCGCGGACTCGGCGTCCACCGTGAAGATGACGGCGGCCATCTTCCGTTCGCGGTAGTACGCGGCGGTCTCCTCCAGGGTCGGCTTCCGCTTGCCCTCGACCTTGAAGTAGGCCGACGAGGCGTCGTGGAGGTCGTCGTCCAGGGACGAGGTGCCCTTGGAGGAGATCTCGGCGTGGGTGTGGACGTCGATCGCGACGAGTTCCTCGACGTCGATGTTCGCCATGGTTACGCCTCCGGGAACTTGGGGGCGGGGATGCCCACCGACTGGAGTTCGGCGCCGACCGAGGTGGCCCAGGCGTCGGCCAGGGTCTCGGGGGTCCAGCCCCCGTCGGCGTAGGCCGCCCTGATCTCCTGCGGATGCGACCAGAGTGCCACCTTGTCACCGCCGATGCCGATGGCCTGGCCGGTGATGCCCCGGGCGGCCTCGGAGGCGAGGAACGGGACGAGGGCGGCGCAGTCCTCGGGGGTGCCGAAGCCCTCGCCCTTGCGCAGGAAGGCCGGGAACGGCTCGCCGTTCTTCAGCGCCTCGACGTACGGGGCGAAGGCGGGGATCGTCTCGGTCATGGCGGTGGCGGCCACGGGCACGATCGCGTTGACGGTGATGTTCGCCCGGCCCAGCTCCATCGACCACGTACGGGCGAAGGCGGCGATGCCGGCCTTGGCGGCGGCGTAGTTGGTCTGCCCGAAGTTGCCGCGCTGGCCGGCCGGGGAGCCGACCAGGATCAGCGTGCCGCCCTCGCCCTGCTCGCGCATGCGTACGGCGGCGGCGCGGGCGCAGGTGAAGGTGCCCTTGAGGTGGGTGGTGATCACCGCGTCGAAGTCGTCGTCGGTCATCTTCCACAGCACCTTGTCGCGCAGGATGCCCGCGTTGGTGACCAGGATGTCGAGCCGCCCGAACTCCTCGACAGCGCGGTTCACGAGCCGCTCGGCGGCCTCGGTCGTGCCGACCGGGACCACCTCGGCCACGGCGGTGCCGCCGGCCGCGGTGATGGACTTCACGGCCTGCTCGGCCACGCTCTCGTCGACGTCGTTGACGACCACGGAGGCGCCGGCGGCGGCGAGAGCGTGCGCGTAGGCGAGGCCGAGGCCACGGCCACTGCCGGTGACGACGGCGACCTTGCCGGTCAGATCGATGCTGGGCACGAGGGGGTCCCTTCACAAGACAACGGCTCAAGACGACTGCTTGGAGATCGAAGCTAAGAGCAATAATTGTTGACGTCAATAGTTGTTGCCATCAGGTGTCTGAGTCATGCTGGAATCAGTACACGGATCAGCACACTGATCAGGACACGAAGACCGCCCCGCCCGGGGCCTCGGCCAGGGAGCCCGCCATCGCCCGACAGCAGCCTCTCCAGAACCCCGCCTCGATCGACGCGCACGAGCCGTGGATGCGCGGGCTGCACGCGGACACCGGCTACCTGCTCTACCGCCTCGGCCTGCGCTCCGGACAGCTCTTCAACGCCTTCCTCCAGGAGTCGGGCCTGCGCCTGCGCCACTACGCGGTACTGCGCTTCCTGAGCACCGCCGAGGGCACCCTCCAGCGCGAGCTGAGCGCACAGCTCGGCTACGACCCATCCGCGATCGTCGGCCTGGTGGACGACCTGGAGAAGCTCGGCTTCGCCGAACGCCGCCCCGCCCCCGACGACCGCCGCAGCCGGATCGTCGCGCTGACCGGAAACGGCCGCGCCTTCCTCCGGGACACCGACGAGGCCGGCCAGCGCGTGACCAACGAACTGCTGGACCCGCTCGACGCGGCCGACCGGGAGGCTCTGCACACACTGCTCCAGCGGCTCGCGGAGGACGGACTCAACTGATGTTGTGCAAGTTATTGACTGCTGCCTGACAGGTGCCTACCTTCACCCGGGCACCGGTACGGCCCCCGCACCGGTGACGTCCCCCCACGGCATCGGCATCAGGGAGCTCCCCGTGCAGCGATCCCGCTCGCCCCCCGGCCCTTCGCGGCGCCCGGACCGCTGATCCCCGCCCTCGTCCTCGTCCTCGGCCACGGCAACGCCCAGTCCACGATGTACGGGCCGCTGGGCCCCCTGTTCTCCGAGGTGTCCGGCACCCGCGTGCGCTACCCGGGCGCCTCGCTCGGCGACCAGGCGGCGACACTGGTCGGCGCCGGGTTCTCGCCGCTGATCGCGGGCAGCCTGCTCGCCTCGAACGGCGGCGGCAGTACGCCCGTCTCGCTGCTGCTGCGCGGCGGCGCGGTGATCACCGCGCTCACCGTCCGGCGGATGCCCGAGACGCACACCGACTCGCTCGGCTCCCCCGCTCTCTCCCAGGAAACCCCCACTCCCGAAGGGATCCGCCCGTGAACTCCCGCATCCTCGTCCTCCTCGCGGCGGCGCTGCTCGCCACCCCCGTACTGTCCGCCCAGGCCGCCACCACCCCCGCCGAACGCGTGGAAGGGCAACTCCCCTCTGGGGCCGCCTACTTGATGGACATGCCCGCCAACTGGAACGGGACGGTGATGCTGTTCAGCCACGGCTACAGCCCCGTCGGAGCTCCCAACCCGGCCCAGGACGCACCGAGCCCGGACGTGCGGCAGCGGCTGCTCGACGCCGGGTACGCGCTGATCGGGTCGTCGTACGCGACGAACGGGTGGGCCGTCACCGACGCCGTGCCGGACCAGCTGGCCACGCTCGACCTGTTCACCGAGCGGTTCGGCGAGGCCCGGCGGACGATCGCCTGGGGCCAGTCGTACGGCGGCTTCGTGACGACCGCCCTGGCCGAGCGGCACGCCGACCGCTTCGACGGCTCGCTGTCGATCTGCGGTCTGGTGCAGGGCGGGGTCGCCAACTGGAACAGCACCCTCGACCCGGTCTTCGCCCTGCGCACGCTGCTCGCCCCGGACTCGGACATCCGGCTCACCGGATTCGCCGACCAGGCCGCCGCCCGGTCTGCCGCCGGCGTGCTCTCCGCGAAGGTCACCGAGGCCCAGCAGACACCGGAAGGCCGGGCGAGAATCGCGCTCGCCGCCGCGCTGCACAACATCCCCGGCCACAACGATCCCTCGCAGCCCGTCCCCGGGCCCACCGACTGGGACACCCAGCAGGCCAACCAGTACGCGGCGGTCACCGGCCTGATCCTGTATCCCGCGTTCAGCTGGCGCCAGGAGGCGGAGACCCGCGCCGGCGGCAACCCGTCCTGGAACACGGGCGTCGACTACACCCGGATGCTGCACCGGTCCTCGGTATACAAGGAGGTGACCGAGCTCTACAAGGAGGCGGGACTCTCGTTGCGCAAGGACCTGAAGGCGCTGAACAGCGCCCCCCGGATCAGTGCGGACGCCAAGGCCACGGCGTGGATGAGCCGTACCAGCGCGTTCACGGGCCGGCTCGCCGACCCGCAGCTGAACATCCACACCACCGGCGACGCGCTGATCCCCGTACAGGCGGAGAGCGCCTACCGGCGGGCGGCGACCGCGGGCGGCTCGGGCGCGCTGCTGCGCCAGGCCTATGTCGACGGTCCCGGGCACTGCACGTTCACCACCGGGGAGACGGTCGCCGCCGTGCGCACACTGGAGCACCGTCTCGACACGGGCCGCTGGGACACCTCGGCGGCCGTCCTCAACTCCCGTGCGGAGCAGGAGGATCCGGCGACGGAAGCGCGTTACGTCACCTACCGACCGACGGAGTACCCGCGCCCGTACGACGTGGCCCGGACCCACACCTCGACGCCTCCGGGAGCTGCCCGCCCATGACCACCCGCTCCGCGCCCGACCGGCTGCTGTCCGTGCTCAGCGCCTTCGACCACGAGCACCCCGCGCTGTCCCTCACGGACATCAGCCGGCGGGCCGGGCTGACCCTCACCACCACGCACCGCCTCGTGGGCGCCCTCACCGACTGGGGTGCCCTGGAGCGGGACGAGTCCGGCGTCTACCACGTCGGCCTCAGGCTGTGGGAGGTCGCGGCGCTCGCCCCGCGCGGGCTGGCGCTGCGGCAGATCGCGCTGCCGTATCTGGAGGACCTGTACGAAGCGACGCACGAGAACGTGCAGTTGGCGGTACGGGACGGCGGCGAGGTCGTCTACATCGAGTGGTTGTCGGGCCGTTCGGCGGTCGGGGTTCACATCCGGGTCGGTGCCCGCTGGCCGCTGCATGCCACGGGCGTCGGCCTCGCCCTGCTCGCACACGGCGACCCGGCACTCCAACAGGATTACTGCGAGGGCTCGTTGACCGCTTTCACCCCGCACACCATCACCGACCCGGCCCGGCTGCGCCGTGTCCTCGCCGAAGTCCGGCGCACGGGCGTCGCGGTGAGCAGCCGTCAGGTCACCGACGACGCCCTGTCGGTGGCGGCGCCGGTGCGCGGACCGGGCGGTGCGGTGGTCGCCGCGGTGTCGGTCGTGGTGCCCCAGGCGGACGCCCAGGTACCGGTGTTGGTGCCCGCGGTGCGGCTGGCGGCGCGGGGTATCTCGCGTGCGCTGGGCTGGCAGCCGGCTCAGCCCTGAGAGGGCGCGGCCCCGCCCTCAGGGGCGCGGGGAACTGCGCGACCAGCCACAGGTTCTTCGCCCGGCTCGCCACGTTCGCCGCCCGCCGTCCGGTCGCCGTGCTCGTGGCGGTCGTACCCGTGCTGCTCGTCCTCGCGCTGCCCGCGACCGAATGAAGATCAACCTCGGGGACGCCACCCAGCTTCCGACCAGCAGCGAGGCACGGCAGTTGCAGGACACCGTACAAGCGCACTTAACGCCCGGTACCGGGGTCACGCCCATCACCGTCGCCCTGAAGCCGGACGCCGACCCGGCGACCGCCGACCGGATCAGCGCCCTCTCGCCGACCACCCAGGCCCGTACGCTGCCCGGCGGAACGACCGTGCTCGAACTCCAGCCGGGCGGCAGCGCCGACGGGAAGGCCGCGACCGATCTCGTCCAGCGGATCAGGGACGCACGCGGTGACCAACCCGTCCAGGTCGCCGGCCCCGCCGCCCAGCTGGTCGACTTCCGGGAGATGCTCGCCGACCGGGCGCCCTGGGCCGCCGCCACCGTCCTGATCGGCATCTTCGTCCTGCTGTTCGCCTTCACCGGGTCGGTTCTGATCCCGCTGCGGACCATCGCCACGACCCTGCTCAGCCTGGGTGCCGCCCTCGGAGTGGTGGTCTGGGTGTTCCAGGACGGGCATCTGGCCGGTCTCCTCGGCTCCGAGGAACTGGGCTCGCTCAGCCTGACCGCGCCGTCGCTGATCATCGCGATCGCGTTCGGTCTGGCCATGGACTACGAGCTGTTCATCCTGGCCCGGATGCGCGAGGCCCGGCTGCTGAGCGGCGACGACCGCGAGGCCGTGGTGACGGGTCTGCGCCGCTCCGGCCGGGTGGTCACCTGCGCCGCCCTGCTGCTCGCCGTCGTCTTCGGCGCGTTCATGACGGGCGGCTTCGCGCCCATCCTCCAGATCGGCCTCGGTCTGACCCTGGCCGTGCTGATCGACGCCACGATCGTACGGATGCTGCTGGTCCCGGCGACCATGGCGCTGCTGGGACGCCGGGCCTGGTGGGCGCCGTCGCCGCTGCGGCGCGTGCACGAGCGCTTCGGGCTGCACGAGGAGGCGTCGGCGGAGTCCCGGGTGCCGGCCAACGCCTGACCCTTGAGGAGTGGGGCGGTCCCTGGAGGGGCCGCCCCACAGCCGTCCTTACCGGAATCTCAGACGGTGGGCGCCCTTTCAAAGAACAAACCCATACGGAAAGCTCACGATGCACGCGCATCATCGATCACTTCCTGGTCATTGCAGAAAGGCGTGCCGTGGGCGTTCCGCATATATCGAACCCGTCCGAGCAGGACGGTCAGCGCCGACGTCCCGCACGCCCAGCGCCTGACCACCTCCGGCACCTTCGTGCACGGCAACTACTGGGCCTCTATCTCGTGTTCGGCAGCAGCAACACCAGTCACGGCTGCGTGGGACTGCACGACGCGAAGGGTGCCGACGACACCTCCGTACCGGGCTACAAGTTCTACGACAGCTCCACGCTCGGGGATGTGGTGATCGTCGAGAACTCGGGCGAGGTGACGGTGGACCCGGCCAACGGGCTCAATGGCTGGAACATGTCCTGGGCGGACCGGAAGGGGGGCAGCGCCCTCTGACACACAGGGAGCGCTCGCTATCACATTCATGCCTTCATCGGGTGAACTCACCTGTGACGGAAGGAAATTCTGGGTTTCACCTCTTGACGGCCAGAGCGACCGGGAGCACATTGGGCCCACTTTGAGAGCGCTCTCAAGTCCTCTCGAAGGCACCCGCGCACCCCGCCCCCGTACCCGAAGAGGCACCCATGAGGGACACTTCAGGCACTTCGCTCACTGCAGGCCCACCTGTCGGACGCGGCCCCCTCCGGCGCGTGCTCGTCGCCGTCGGCGCCGTCCTCAGCCTCGCGGCAGCCGCCGTGTCGGTGGCACAGGCGGACGCGCCGACGCCGCCGACCGGCTGGACGCAGGTGTTCGTCGACGACTTCAACGGAACCGCCGGAACCGGCGTCAACACCGCCAACTGGCAGTACGCGACCGGCACTTCATATCCCGGCGGTCCCGCCAACTGGGGCACCGGCGAGATCGAGACGATGACCAACAGCACGAACAACGTCTCGCTCGACGGCAGCGGAAACCTCCGCATCACCCCGCTGCGGGACTCCGCCGGCAACTGGACCTCGGGCCGTATCGAGACCAACCGCACCGACTTCCAGCCCCCGGCGGGCGGCAGGCTGCGCGTCCAGGCCCGTCTCCAGGTGCCGAACGTCACCGGCGCGTCCGCTCTCGGCTACTGGCCCGCGTTCTGGATGCTCGGGGCGCCCTACCGGGGCAACTACCAGAACTGGCCGAGCGTGGGTGAGCTGGACATCATGGAGAACACCCAGGGCCTCAACACCATCTGGGGCACCCTGCACTGCGGCACCAGCCCGGGCGGTCCCTGCAACGAGACGACCGGCCTGGGCGGCACCACCACCTGCGCCGGCACCACGTGTCAGGCCGGCTTCCACACATACAGCATGGAGTGGGACCGCTCGGTGAGCCCGGAGGCGATCCGCTTCTATGTCGACGGCACCAACTACCACACGGTGACCGCCAACCAGGTCGACGCGACGACGTGGGCGAACGCCACGAACCACGGCTTCTTCATCATCCTGAACGTGGCGATGGGCGGCGCCTTCCCGGCGGCGTTCGGCGGCGGCCCGGACGCGAACACCGTCTCGGGGCGCCCGATGGTCGTCGACTACGTTCAGGTGCTCCAGTCGACCACCGGCGGCGGGACGACCACGCCCCCGCCGACCGGGGCCCGGGACGCGTACAGCGCCATCCAGGCCGAGTCGTACAACAGCCAGTCGGGCACCAGCACGGAGACCACCACCGACACCGGCGGCGGTCAGAACATCGGCTCGCTCGCCAACGGCGACTGGGCGCTCTACCAAGGCGTCAACTTCGGCTCCACGGCGGCCACCCAGTTCGTCGGCAGGGTCGCGAGCGGCGCGGGCTCGGGCGTGAGCGGACTGGTCGAGGTGCGCCTCGACAGCCGTTCGAGCACACCGATCGGCCGCTTCGAGGTGGGCAACACCGGCGGCTGGCAGAGCTGGCGTACGCTCCAGGTGAACATGAGCTCGGTCACCGGCACCCATGACGTCTACCTGACCTTCACCAGCGGCCAGGCGCAGGAGTTCGTGAATGTGAACTGGTTCAACTTCGGCCGCTGAGGCAGTCAACGCCGCAGCAGCGTGCACGCGCTTTCACCGAGGGGCGGACCCACAGGTCCGCCCCTCCTCGTTCTTCCCCTCAGCGCAGCTCCGCCCGGAAGGCCACCGGCGTGGTCGCCGTGTGCAGCTGGAAGAACTTGGAGAAGTTCGCCGCGTCGGGAAAGCCGACGGCCACGCCGACGCGGCCGATCGGCAGAGAGGTGTGCGCCAGAAGACGCTTGGCCTCCAGGACCACCCGCTTGTCGATGAAGCCCTTGGGCGTCTCACCGGTCGCGGCACGCACCGCGCGGACGATGGTGCGCCGGGAGTAACCGAGTGCGTCGGCATACGCGCTGACGCTGTGACTGGTGGCGAAGCCCTTCTCCACCGCGTCCCTGAAGAGGGTGAACGTGGTGTCGGACCGGCCTCGCACCGCCTCCGCCGAACTCGTCGCGAGGTGGGACAGGCGCAGCAGGAACGCGGTGAGGGAGTGCCGCAGCACCGAGGTGTGCAGTCCGATCGGGAGGGTGGCCGTGTCCTCGTACTCGCGGCCCAGCTGGGCCAGGGCCGCCCGCAGGCCCGCGAGTTGGGGCGCCTCCGGGCGCAGCAGCGGGGGCAGGTCGTAGCGGTAGAGGCCGGTCGCCTCGACCGTGGCCCGGGGCAGAAAACCGGGTTGCATGGTGAGGACGGTGCCGCGGTACTCGCTGGTGCGTGAGAAGCGGTGGACCTGACCCGGGCGGATCCACAGCAGGTCGCCCCCAGTCGCCTCGCACTCGGCGAAGTCGATCATGTGGGTGACCGGGCCGGCGTCGAACAGCATCACGACGTGGAAGTCGATGCGGTGGACGCGGTCCAGCGGGGGGTCGTCGTGCCAGGTGCGGTCGGGTGACATCGGGCCGACCTGCACGCCCACCCCCAGGGTGCTCTGATCGACCGGGAAGGGAAACGTCCTGATGCCGTCGCCGTCCTGGATGGCATCTTGGATGGTGTCTTGGATGGTTCTGTCCGCCATGTCCTTCTCGTGCCGCCTCGACCCCGCGACCGTGTCCCATTTTCACCAAAGGGTGACACACAGGCACCTGGCCCCGTAAAAGTCAGACTTTTAGGTTTGAACGCGTCCGAGCACCCAGTCCCCCTCTGTCGAGGATTTCCCGAAGATGAGTACGCACACATCCGACAGCCTCCAGTGGACCGATCTCGACCGGCGTGCCGTCGACACGGCCCGCATACTCGCGGCCGATGCCGTGCGGAAGGTCGGCAACGGCCACCCCGGCACCGCGACGAGCCTGGCCCCCGCCGCGTACACGATCTTTCAGAAGGTGATGCGGCACGACCCCGCGGATCCCGAGTGGACGGGCCGTGACCGCTTTGTCCTCGCTCCCGGCCACACCTCACTGACCCTCTGCACCCAGCTGTTCCTGTCCGGGTACGAGCTGGAGCTGGAAGACCTGAAGGCGTTCCGGACGCACGGTTCGAAGACGCCTGGGCACCCCGAGTACGGCCGAGTACCGGGCGAGCGTTCTTCCGCCGTCGGTGAAGGCGCGCGTGGCGGTCGAGGCGGGCATCGGTCTGACCTGGTACCGCCACGTCGGTGACGCAGGACGCATCGTCTCCCTCGAACAGTTCGGCGCCTCCGCCGACGCCAGGACCCTGTTCGCCGAGTACGGCCTCACCGCCGAGAACGTCGCCCAGGCTGCCCGGGAATCCTTGGCCGCCACCCGCGACTGATCCGAACGCCAGAAGGAAGATGATCCTAATGACCACCGAAGCGACCCCCACCGCGGGAACACTCAAGCGGCTCTCCGACGAGGGCGTCTCGATCTGGCTGGACGACCTCTCCCGAAAGCGCATCGTCTCTGGCAACCTCGCCGAGCTCATCGACACGCACCACGTGGTCGGCGTGACCACCAACCCGTCGATCTTCCAGTCCGCGATCGGCTCCGGCGAGGGGTACGAGGAGCAGCTCGCCGACCTGGCCGTGCGCGGCGTCACGGTCGACGAGGCCGTACGGATGATGACGACCGCCGACGTGCGCGCCGCCGCCGACATCCTGCGTCCGGTGTACGACACCACGGCGGGCCGGGACGGCCGTGTCTCGATCGAGGTCGACCCGCGCCTCGCCCACCACACGGCGGCGACGATCGCCGAGGCCAGGCAACTGGCCTGGCTGGTCGACCGGCCCAACGTGATGATCAAGATTCCGGCGACGGAGGCGGGCCTGCCTGCGATCACCGAGGTCATCGGCCTCGGAATCAGCGTCAACGTCACGCTGATCTTCTCGCTGGAGCGCTACCGCGAGGTCATGGCCGCCTATCTGGCCGGCCTGGAGAAGGCGCGGGCCGCGGGCATCGACCTGGCCTCGATCCACTCCGTCGCATCCTTCTTCGTCTCCCGCGTCGACTCCGAGATCGACAAGCGTCTGACGGTGCTGGGCACGGACGAGGCCCTCGCCCTCAAGGGCAGGGCGGCGCTGGCCAACGCGCGGCTCGCGTACCAGGCGTACCAGGCGATCTTCGACGGCGACCGCTGGACCGCCCTGGGCGGCGCCCGCGCCAACAAACAGCGTCCGCTGTGGGCCTCGACCGGCGTCAAGGACCCCTCGTACAAGGACACCCTGTACGTCGACGAGCTGGTCGCGCCCGGCACCGTCAACACGATGCCGGAGGCCACGCTCAACGCGACCGCCGACCACGGTGACATCCACGGCGACGCGGTGAGCGGCGGCTACGCCCGGGCCCGCGCCGATCTCGCGGCCGTGGAGGGGCTCGGGATCTCGTACGACGAGGTCGTGAAGCTGCTGGAGGACGAGGGCGTCGCGAAGTTCGAGACCGCCTGGAACGACCTGCTGGAAGCGGTCACCAAGTCGCTGGGTGGCAAGGGAGTTGACGGGGAATGAGCGAGGAACCGACGCTGCCGCCGGCCACCACCGAGGCGCTTCCCCTCTCCCCTCCGGAGCCCGGAGGGGACTGGGACAACCCGCTGCGCGACCCCGGCGACCGCCGGCTCCCCCTGATCGCGGGCCCGTCCGGGCTGGTCATCTTCGGTGTGACCGGTGACCTGTCCCGCAAGAAGCTGATGCCCGCCGTCTACGACCTGGCCAACCGCGGCCTGCTCCCGCCGGGCTTCTCACTCGTCGGGTTCGCCCGCCGGGACTGGGAGGACGAGGACTTCGCGCGGATCGTCCACGACTCGGTGCGCGACCACGCCCGTACGGAGTTCCGCGAGGAGGTCTGGCAGCAGCTCGCCGAGGGCATGCGGTTCATCCCCGGTGACTTCGACGACGACGCGGCGTTCGAGCAGCTGCGCTCGGCCGTCGAGGAGCTGGACGCCTCCCGGGGTACGAGTGCTCCCCGTTCGACTCGACGGCCACCGAGGAACTCGGCGCGAACGCGATCGTCATCCGCGTCCAGCCCGACGAGGGCATGACCGTGCGCTTCGGTTCCAAGGTCCCGGGTACTTCGATGGAGATCCGGGACGTCACGATGGACTTCGCCTACGGCGAGTCCTTCACGGAGTCCAGCCCGGAGGCGTACGAACGGCTCATCCTGGACGTCCTGCTCGGCGACGCCAATTTGTTCCCCCGTCACCAGGGAGTGGAAGAGTCCTGGAAGATCCTCGACCCGATCGAGGAGTACAGGAGCACGCACGGCAGGCCCGCGCAGTACGCCTCGGGCAGCTGGGGCCCGAAGGAAGCCGACGAGATGCTCGCACGAGACGGACGGAGCTGGCGCAGGCCATGAAGATCGACCTCACCGACACCACTGCAAGCAAGATCAACAAGGCGCTGGTGAAGGGGCGTCGCGCCATCGGCACCCCTGCCGTGGGCATGGTCCTGACGATGGTGATCGTCACGGACGAGGAGAACGCCTACGACTCGATCAAGGCGTCCGAGGAGGCCTCCCACGAGCACCCCTCGCGCACCCTGGTCGTCATCAAGCGGCACGCCCGCAGCCCGCGCGACCGCACCAAGTCCCACCTCGACGCCGAGGTACGGGTGGGCGCCGACGCCGGCACCGGCGAGACGGTCATCCTGCGGACGTACGGCGAGGTGTCCGACCACGCGGACTCCGTCGTCCTGCCGCTGCTGCTGCCGGACGCCCCGGTCGTCGTCTGGTGGCCGGTGAACGCCCCCGAGGTGCCCGCCAAGGACCCGCTGGGCGCGCTGGCCCAGCGCCGGATCACCGACATGTACGCGGTCGAGCAGCCGCTCGTCGCGCTGGAGGCCCGGGTTCGCTCGTACGCGCCCGGCGACACCGACCTGGCGTGGACGCGTCTCACCCCGTGGCGCTCGATGCTCGCCGCGGCCCTCGACCAGGCCCGTACGAAGATCACCTCGGCGGCCGTCGAGAGCGAGGCCGAGAACCCGAGCGCCGAACTGCTGGCCCGCTGGCTCGGCGCCCGCCTGTCGGTGAAGGTGGACCGCGTCGTCACCGCGGGCCCCGTCGTCACGGCCGTCCGCCTCGGCACCGACAAGGGCGAGATCGTCATCGACCGCCCCGAGGGCCCGCTCGCCACGCTCAGCCTGCCCGGCCAGCCCTCACGCACCCTGGCGCTGAAGGTGCGCCCCACCTCGGAGTTGATCGCCGAGGAACTGCGCCGCCTCGACGCCGACGAGATGTACGCCGTCGCTCTGCGGGGCGCCGGCACCAAGGAGACCTCCCGACATGTCTGACTCCCCCAGGCTCACCCGGCGCCCCGAGTGGACCGCGTTGGAAGACCACCGCGCCGGTGCGCTCAACCGGCCGCGGCTGCGTGAACTGTTCGCCACCGATCCCGGGCGCGCGGAGCGGTACGTCGTGCGGGTCGGTGACCTGCACATCGACTACTCCAAGCACCTGATCACGGACGAGACCCTCGCCCTCCTCCAGGAACTCGCCACCGCCACCGATGTGTTCGGGCTGCGGGATGCCATGTTCCGGGGTGACCGCATCAACGTCACCGAGG
>NZ_JAVFVX010000073.1:0-39336 GCF_033441795.1 Streptomyces sp. ADMS
ACCCGTACATCGTCTTCACCGCCAACGCCTTCGCCCTGATGGGTCTGCGTCAGCTCTACTTCCTCATCGGCGGCCTGCTGAAGAAGCTGGTGCACCTCAGCTACGGCCTGTCGATCATCCTCGGCTTCATCGGCGTGAAACTGGTCCTGCACGCGCTGCACGAGTCCGGCGTCCACGTCCCGGAGATCTCCATCCCCTTCTCCCTCGGCTTCATCGTCCTCGTACTGGCCGTCACGATCGTGACGAGTCTGTGGGCCTCGAAGAAGCGGGAGGAGGCCCAGCCGCAGGCTTGACTTCGTGTGCGCTCCAAGCACTGGCGTCGCCCGCGGAACACCGCTGGACGAGGGCGAACGGAGACGGACATGCGGCTCGGTGTGCACATCAATCGGTTCGACCACTCTGCGGGCGGCGCCGGTCTCGGTCCTGAACTGGCGGCGGTCGGCGCCGCGGCCGAGGCGGCGGGCGTCCACCGGCTCACGGTCATGGACCACTACTTCCAGATGGAGTTCAACGGCGGCGCCGAGGATCCCATGCTGGGGGCTGCACCACCCTCGGTTTCCTCGCCGCCCACACCTCCACCGTCCGCCTCGGCGCTCTGGTGACCGGCGTGACGTACCGCCATCCCGGACTGCTTGCCAAGATCGTCACCACGCTCGACGTCCTCTCCGGCGGCCGGGCCACCCTCGGCATCGGGGCGGCCTGGTACGACCGGGAGCACGAGGGGCTCGGGGTGCCGTACCCGGCGACGGCCGAGCGGTTCGAGCGGCTGGAGGAGACGCTGCGGATCTGCCTGCAGATGTGGGACCCGGACGTCAACGGGCCCTTCGAGGGCACGCACTATCGGCTCGCCGAGACCCTCTGTGTCCCGTCGCCCGTCAGCTCACCGCGCCCCGAGATCATGATCGGCGGCGGGGGAGAGCGGAAGACGCTGCGCCTGGTCGCCCTGTACGCGGACGCCTGCAACCTGTTCGCGACCACTCCGGAGGAGGTCGGGCACAAACTCGACGTCCTGCGTGGCCACTGCGACAGCGTGGGGCGCCCGTACGACGACATCACCAGGACGCTGGTCTACATGGGCGACGCGCTGGCCGGGAACGACGTCGACGCCTTCGTCCAGGACATCGAGGGATACGCGAAGTTCGGCATCGAGACGGTGATGCTGGGGCCGCGCACGGGCGAACCCGCCGCGTGGATCGAGCAGTTCGTGGCCCCGGCGGTGCGGCGCGCGGCCGAACTGGACTGAGGGCGCGGAACATGAGGGAGGGTCGGAGCCCGTACGGCTCCGACCCTCCCTCATGCGTACGCCGATCAGGCGGCGGCAGTCGCGGCCTCGCCGTCAATCAGGCTGATGACCTCGGTCAGCTGCGCGGCGACCTCGGCGTCGTCGGCGGGGTGTGTCTCGGCGAAGCGGACCACGGAACCGGGGATGGAGAGCTTGACGCCCTCCAGCACCCTGGCACCGGCGATGCCGACGGCCTTGCGCGCCTCGTCCTGCGCCCAGACGCCGCCGAACTGGCCATAGGCGGTGCCGACCACGGCGACCGGCTTGTCGGTGAGGGCGCCGGCGCCGAACGGGCGGGACAGCCAGTCGATGGCGTTCTTCAGGACGGCCGGAATCGTGCCGTTGTACTCGGGCGAGAAGAGCAGCAGCGCGTCGGCCGAGCCCGCCGCCTCGCGCAGCGCGACGGCGGCGGCCGGGAGGCCGCCCTCGACGTCGATGTCCTCGTTGTAGAACGGGATGTCGGCAAGGCCTTCGAAGACGACGACCTCAGCGCCCTCCGGGGCGTGCTTGACGGCCGCCTCGGCGAGCTGACGGTTGTGGGAACCGGCACGGAGACTGCCGACGAGGGCGAGGATACGGACAGACATGAGGGACTCCACAGGGGGGGCTGAAACGTTGTCGTTACGATCCGGACCGAGGTCCGTTTAAAGTTGTACCAGTGAAACGGACCGCGGTCCAGTTTTCTTCCGAGGCGTTACGCTGCATTCATGTCCGACTCCCTGCCGCCCGTCCGGAAGCCCCAGGAGCGGGCAGGCGAACCCCTTCCGCTGGCCCTCGGTTCCGGCGTCGGCGCCGGTACCGACGAGCCCTGCCTGCGCGCCGACGCCGCGCGCAACCGTGCCCGCCTGCTGAGCGCCGCCGCCCGGCTGGTGGAGCGGCACGGTGCGGCCGGCGTGACCATGGAAGCGGTGGCCGCCGCGGCGGACGTGGGCAAGGGGACCGTGTTCCGGCGTTTCGGGGACCGCAACGGTCTGCTGATGGCCCTGCTCGACCACTCGGAGAAGAAACTCCAGGCCGCTTTCCTGGGCGGACCGCCGCCGCTCGGCCCCGGCGCGCCGCCCGTGGAGCGGCTGCGTGCGTTCGGTGTCGCGGTGCTGCGCCGGGCCGTCGACGAACTGGAACTGCAACTGGCCGCCGAGGGTGAACCGGGCCGCCGCTTCGCATCCGCACCCCGCATGGTGCGGTCCGGTCACGTCGCCATGCTGCTGCGACAGGCGATTCCGGACGCCGACTGCGAACTCCTCGCGAAAACGCTGATGGCATATCTCGATCCGGCCCTCATCCATCACTTGACCGAGCAGTGCGGGATGACGCCGGCACGGTTGGAGGCGGGCTGGGTCGACCTCGTCGACCGGATTGCGGGCGTTACGCCTCCGCGATGACCGCGAGTTTCGGCCAAGTGCGCCGGTTGCGCTCCGGCGCGCGGGAGTGGTCAACCGGTGGTACCCGTACGGGACTTGGCTCCGGCTGTCCGGAAAGCGCGTTCAGTGCGCGGTGGACGGGGTGCGGCCGCGAACCCGTTGCCAGGCGGGCCCCGGAAAACCGGAAATGATCTTTCTGAAGCGTTTCGGTAAAGCGCTTTCCCCCCGTGCTTTCGTCAACCGTCTTTGCTACCGGGTTGATTGCGAAGTTCCCCCGCCCGGAACGATGGCCCGAGCTTCTGCAAAGATGCCGTACGTCATGGTGCAGATACCGAATTCGGCCGCCCCGGCGGTACCCCAGCCGCGCTCCGTGCCCACGAGCGCGGATGTGGCCCGCCTGGCCGGCGTCTCGCGCGCAACCGTCTCCTACGTCCTCAACAACACCAGTGCCGTCCGGATCAGCGAACCCACCCGCCGCCGCGTCCACGAGGCGGCGAAGGAACTCGGGTACGTTCCGCACGCGGCGGCCCGCAGTCTGCGGGCCGGGCACAGCCGCATGGTCCTGATGCCCGCCCCGAGCGTGCCGATCGGCCCGCTCTACAGCAACTTCATCAACGAACTCCAGTGGGCGCTCAGCCGCCTCGACTACACCGTCGTCCAGTACGCCTCCGTCGGCCTGCGCGGCGACGAGGCCGCCCGGGCCTGGGCCGAACTGCGCCCGGCGGCCGTCCTCGTGCCCGTCGGCGGGCTCGGCCCGGAGGGCGTGGCCGTCCTGAAGCGCTCCGGCGCCCGGGCCGTCGTCACGCTCGGTTCCGAGCGCATCGAGGGCGCGCACAGCCTGCTCGTCGACCATACGGGCGTCGGCCGCGCCGCGGGCGCGCACCTGTACGCCCGTGGCCGCCGCCGGATCGGCGTCGTCGTGCCCGAGGAGCACGGTCTGAAGGTCTTCTCCAAGCCCCGTCTCGACGGGGTACGAAGCGTGGTGGAGGGCACCGATGCCTCGGTGACCGTGCTGCCGCTCGCCTACGAGGAGGAGTCCGCGGCCCGCCTCGCCGCCCGTTGGTCCGAACTCGGTCTGGACGGCGTCTTCGCGTTCAACGACGAGTACGCGATGCTCTTGATGCGGGCCCTGCAGGACGAGGGCGTCACCGTTCCCGACGACACGGCGCTGGTCGGCGCCGACGACCTGATCCTCGGCCGGCTGGTGCGGCCCAGACTGAGCACGGTGCACATCGAACTCCCGGCGGGCCGGGACCTCGCGGAACTCGTCGACCGCGCGGTGCGCAACCCCGGCGGGGCCGCCGAGACCCACCACCTCCACGGAGTGGCGCTCGTCCACCGCGACTCCAGCTGAAGCGCCGTCGGTGCGCGGCGACTTCGGCGGCGCGGTTCCCGCACGGCGTGACTAGGATGTTGCACGCTCAACCAGTGGGGATGCCGTCGACCACCGGACGCCGTGTGCTGCTCTGCCGCGCGCCGGATCACCGCATCCCGCCCCGCGGCTGATGAACGGCCGCGAACCACACGGGACCCGCGTTCGCTCCGCGCGTCCCGCCGGTGACTGATCGGAGAGCCGCAATGCCGTTGCTCGACCCCAAGACCTGGCAGTCCCATGCCGCCCGTCCCCTGTCGGGCCCCGAGTACGCCGTCACCGAGCCCGCCACCGGCGACACGCTCGGCACGGTCACGCTCGCGACCGGCGAGGACGTCGGACCGGCCGCCCAGGCCGCCCGTACCGCCCAGGCCGCCTGGGCACGCACCCCGCACTTCGTCCGGGCCGGGGTGCTCCGCAAGGCGGGGGACCTCTTCGCCGCGCACGCCGACGAGCTGCGCGACTGGATAGTCCGCGAGTCGGGCTCGATACCCGGCAAGGCGGACTTCGAACTGCACGTCGCCGCCCAGGAGTGCTACGAGGCCGCCGCCCTCGCCTCCCGCCCCGCCGGGCAGATTCTGCCCTCCGAGGCACCCCGGCTGTCCTACACCCGGCGGGTGCCCGTCGGGGTCGTCGGCGTGATCTCACCGTTCAACGCCCCGCTGATCCTCTCCATCCGCTCCGTGGCGCCGGCCCTCGCGCTCGGCAACGCCGTCGTCCTGAAGCCGGACCCGCGCACGGCGGTCTGCGGCGGGCTCTCCCTGGCCGCGGTCTTCGCCGAGGCGGGCCTGCCCGAGGATCTGCTGCACGTCCTGCCCGGCGGCCCTGATACGGGCCAGGCCCTCGTCGCCGACCCGCTGGTGCCGATCATCTCCTTCACCGGCTCCACGGCGGCGGGCCGGGCCGTCGGCGAGGCGGCCGGCCGCCACCTCAAGCGAGCCCACCTCGAACTCGGCGGCAACTCCGCCCTGATCGTCCTGGAGGACGCCGATCTCGACGCGGTGATCTCCACCGCCGCCTGGGGTTCCTTCTTCCACCAGGGCCAGATCTGTATGACGACCGGCCGCCACCTCGTCCACGCCTCGCTGTACGGGGAGTACGTCGAGCGGCTCGCCGCCAAGGCCGACTCCCTCGCCGTCGGCGACCCGCACCGCAGCCAGGTCCACCTCGGCCCGATCATCGACGGTTCCCAACTCGCCAAGATCCACGGTCTGGTGGAGTCCAGCACGGCGAGCGGCGCCAGGCTCGCGGCGGGCGGCACGCACGAGGACCTCTTCTACCGGCCGACGGTCCTCGCCGACGTCGACGACCGGACCCCGGCCTACGCGGAGGAGGTCTTCGGCCCGGTCGCGCCCGTACGCTCCTTCACCACCCCCGACGAGGCCGCCGCCCTCGCAGCGGCCGGCCCCTACGGGCTCTCCCTCGGGATCGTCACCCGCGACACCTCACGCGGCCTCGACCTCGCCGAACGCATCCCGACCGGGATCGTCCACATCAACGACCAGACGGTCAACGACGAGGCCGTGGCACCCTTCGGCGGTATCGCCGCCTCCGGCACCGGCGCCCGCTTCGGCGGTGAATCCAACCTGGAGGCCTTCACCGACGTGCGCTGGACGACCGTACGGGGAGACGTGGCCCCGTACCCCTTCTAGGAGCCGACCCGCGACAGGCCCGGCGGGACTACTCGCCCTGCTGGGCCTGCTGCGCGGCGACCGACTTGCGGACCTCGTCCATGTCCAGCTTCCGGGCCTGCCCGATGACGTCCGTCAGGGCGGCCTCGGGCAGGGCGCCCGGCTGTGCGAAGACGGCGACCTGATCGCGGACGATCATCAGCGTCGGGATCGACTGGATGGCGAAGGCCTGTGCCAGTTCCGGCTGTGCCTCCGTGTCGATCTTGCCGAACACCAGGTCGGGGTTGGCCTCGGCGGCCTTCTCGTACACCGGCGCGAACTGACGGCACGGCCCGCACCAGGACGCCCAGAAGTCGATCAGCACGAACTCGTTCTCCGTGACCGTCTGGTCGAAGTTCTCCTTGGTGAGCTCCACAGTGCTGCTCATGACCTGATTCCTCTTCCTGCTGTCGGGTCGTAGCCGGTGGGTGTCGGCACAACACGTCCCGGCAGCGGCGTATTCCGCCCCTACCCGTGTGGCTACGGGTCACACCACCTACCAGACTGACCCCATGACGGAAACGGAAACCATCGTGTACGACGTCGTGGTGCTCGGTGCCGGACCCGTGGGGGAGAACGTGGCCGACCGCACCCGCGCGGCCGGACTGTCCACCGCGGTGGTGGAGAGCGAACTGGTCGGCGGCGAGTGCTCCTACTGGGCCTGCATGCCCAGCAAGGCACTGTTGCGCCCGGTCATCGCCCGCGCCGACGCACGCCGAGTACCCGGCCTGCGCCATCTCGTCCAGGGACCCCTGGACGCCGAAGCGGTCCTCGCCCACCGCGACTACGAGACCTCGAACTGGCAGGACGACGGCCAGACCGGCTGGCTGGAGAGCATCGGCGCCGACCTCTACCGGGGCCAGGGGCGCCTGGCCGGCCCGCGCACCGTGACCGTGACGGGCGAGGACGGCTCCACCCGGACGCTGACGGCCCGGCACGCGGTCGCCGTGTGCACGGGCACCCGCGCCCAACTGCCCGACCTGCCGGGCCTCACCGAGGTAAAGCCCTGGACGAGCAGGGAGGCGACCAGCGCCAGGTCGGTGCCCGGCCGGCTGATCGTGGTGGGCGGCGGTGTCGTCGCCGTCGAGATGGCCACGGCCTGGCAGGCACTCGGCTCGCAGGTCACACTGCTCGTGCGCGGCAGGGGACTGCTGCCCCGCATGGAGCCGTTCGCGGGCGAACTGGTCGCCGAGGCGCTGGCGGAGGCGGGCGCGGACGTGCGCACGGGTACCTCGGTCGAGTCGGTGACCAGGGAGAACGGCACCGTCGTGGCGGTCACGGACACCGGCGACCGGATCGAGGCCGACGAGATCCTCTTCGCCACCGGACGCGCTCCGCGCACCGACGACCTCGGGCTCGACACCGTCGGCCTGGAACCGGGCTCCTGGCTGCCGGTCGACGACAGCCTGCGGATCACCGGCAGCGAGTGGCTGTACGCGGTCGGCGATGTCAACCACCGTGCCCTCCTCACCCACCAGGGCAAGTACCAGGCCCGGATCGCGGGCGCCGCCATCACCGCCCGCGCGGCCGGCGTACCGCTCCTGGAGACCGACCCCTGGGGCGCCCACGCGGCCACCGCCGACCACGCCGCCGTCCCGCAGGTCGTCTTCACCGACCCGGAGGCGGCGGCCGTCGGCCTCTCCCTCGCCGAGGCGGAGCAGACGGACCGCCGGGTGCGCGCGGTCGACGTCGAGTTCTCCTCCGTGGCGGGGGCCGGACTGTATGCCGACGGCTACCGCGGACGCGCCCGCATGGTCGTCGACCTGGACCGCGAGACCCTGCTCGGCGTGACCTTCGTCGGCCCCGGCGTCGGCGAACTGATCCACTCGGCGACCGTCGCCGTCGCCGGAGAGGTGCCGCTGGGTCGGCTGTGGCACGCGGTGCCGTCGTATCCGACGGTCGGCGAGGTCTGGCTGCGCCTGCTGGAGGCGTTCCGGGACGGGAAGTAGGGGCCGGCCCAGGCGGCGGCCGGAGGGGGAGGCGGTCAGAGGGGGAAGCCCAGCTCCGTGGCCGCCTTCGCCGGGGTCGGCTGGGCCCACCGCTCCACCATGGCCGCGCTGGAGGACAGTGAGCGCAGTTCGGCGCGGTCGAGATAGAGCGTGCCGTCCAGGTGGTCGGTCTCGTGCTGGACGATCCGGGCCGGCCACCCCGTGAACACCTCGTCCACCTGACGCCCGTACTCGTCCTGGCCCGTGAGCCGGACCGCCGCGGGCCGGGACACCACCGCCTGCCAGCCCGGCACGCTGAGGCAGCCCTCGAAGAACGAGGCCCGCTCGGTGCCGACCGCCTCGTACGACGGGTTCACCAGTACCCGGAACGGGAGAGGCACCCGTCCGCGCACCACCCGCACCTCCTCCGGCACCGGCGCGGGGTCCTCGATGACCGCGATCCGCAGCCCCACCCCGACCTGAGGGGCCGCCAGGCCGACGCCAGGGGCGGCGCGCATGGTCACGCGCAGCGACTCGACGAAGCGGGCCAGCAGTCGCGGGCCGAGCTGCCCGTCGAAGGGCGCGGTGGCGCGGCGCAGCACCGGGTCACCTGCGGCGACGATCGGCAACGGCCCGCCGACGGAGAGGAGTCGTTCGACCCGGTCGGCAAGAATGCTCGGGTCATGGGGAGTTGCCATGGCGTCAGAATGCCACGCGCTTCCGGCAACCGGCGCCCACTGATGTGACGTACGCCACTTGGGGAGCCGGGAACTCGGCGGCCCGGCGGCCCGACTACTGAACCGCCCCCCACAGTCGTACCCGTTCACTGCCGTACCCGTTCACCGCCGTGCCCCCCCGTAGCCGTCTTCCCCGCTCACCCTCACCAGCCCACCGGAGAAGCCCGCCGATGTCCATCGCTCCCACGACCACGACGGACGAATCCCCGGATTCACCGGACTCGTCGAAACCCTCCGCCCCGGCGAAACCGTCCGCAGCCGCCACGCTCCGCCCGCTCGTCCTGCGGCTGCACTTCTACGCGGGCGTGCTCGTGGCCCCGTTCCTGCTGGTCGCCGCACTGACCGGCTGCCTGTACGCGGCTTCGTTCCAGGCCGAGAAGGTCCTTTACGCCGACGAGATGACCGTCTCCGCCGGAGACACCAAGCTGCCGATCTCCGAGCAGGTGGCCGCCGCCCGCAAGGCCCATCCGCAAGGCACCGTCACGGCCGTACGCCCCTCGCCCGAGGACGACGCCACGACGAGGGTCCTGCTGTCCGGTGTCCCTGGTGTCGGCGACGCTCACACGCTCGCCGTGTTCGTCGACCCGTACACCGCGAAGGTGGAGGGCGCGCTCGAACAGTACGGGTCGACGGGCGCGCTGCCGCTGCGCACCTGGATCAGCGAGTTCCACCGCAATCTGCACCTCGGCGACAGCGGCCGTCTCTACAGCGAACTCGCCGCGAGCTGGCTGTGGGTGATCGCGGGCGGCGGCCTGGTGCTGTGGTTCGCCCGCCGCCGTACGCAGCGCAGGGTACGCGGCACCAGCGGACGGCGGCGCACCCTCGGGCTGCACGGCACCGTCGGTGTCTGGGCCTCGGCCGGCTTCCTCTTCCTGTCCGCCACCGGTCTGACCTGGTCGACGTACGCGGGCGCCAACATCGACGTCCTGCGCACGTCTCTCGGCCAGTCCACCCCGTCCGTCTCGGTGGCGGGGGGCGGCGAGCACACGGGCCATGACGCGGCGGCCGGTGCCGGGAGCACCACCGAGCACGGCGTCGGCCTCGACGAGGTGCTGGCGACGGCCCGCGCCGAGGGCCTGGGGGACCCGGTCGAGATCGTCCCGCCCGCCGACGAGTCCTCCGCATACGTGGTGAAGCAGATCCAGCGCAGCTGGCCCACCAAGCAGGACGCGGTCGCCGTCGACCCCTCGACCGGCGAGGTCCTCGACGTCCTCCGGTTCGCGGACTACCCGGTGCTCGCGAAGCTGACCCGCTGGGGCATCGACGCGCACACCGGTGTGCTGTTCGGGATCGTCAACCAGATCGCGCTGTTGGCCCTCGGGCTCTGTCTGGTCCTGCTCATCCTGTGGGGCTACCGCATGTGGTGGCTGCGAGGCAGGGCCTCCGCCTTCGGCCGCCCGATTCCGCGCGGCGCCTGGCAGCAGGTGCCCCCGCTGCTCCTCGTACCGCTGATGGCGTGCGTGGCCGTCGTGGGTTACTTCGTGCCGCTGCTCGGCATTCCGCTGGCCGCCTTCATCGCCGTGGACGTGATCCTGGGGGAGATCGACCACCGAAGGGGCAAGCGGACGTACGGGGAGCGGGCCGGCGCGAAGTAGACGGCACCGCGAATCGGCCCGGCTCCCCTCCTGCGGGGAGCCGGGCCGTCCTGTCCCTCTTACGGAGATCCCGTCGTACGGAGATCTACTCGAAGTCACCCGCGAGGGCCGAGGCGAGCTTCATGTGCGGTGCGGCCTCCTCGTGGCGGCCCTGGCGCTGGAGCGTGCGCCCGAGCAGCAGCCGGGCGTACTGCTCGACCGGGTCGCGCTCGACGAGTACACGCAACTCGGCTTCCGCGCGCAGCAGTTGGGCCGAGTGGTAGTAGGCGCGGGCCAGCAGCAGCCGGGGTGCGGTCTGCTCCGGCACCTCCTTCACCAGCCCGTCGAGAACACGCGCCGCGCCGGCGTAGTCCCTGGCTTCGAAGAACAGCCCCGCCCGCTCCCAGCGCTCCGCTGCCGTTCCGTGGTCGTAGTACGTGTACGTCGTGGTCTCCACTCGTGCCTCCTTCGGGGGAGGTAACCGGCCCGAGCGGTCATTCATTCCGCCGCAGGTCCGGCCATGGCGGCCAGCTCCGTGTTCGCCCGCTCGTTGATCAGCGACAGCACCCGGCCGGCGACGGCCAGATCCCCGGCCGGGATACCGGCGTAGATCCGTGCGGAGATCGGGGCGGTCTCGGCGCTCGTGGTGCGGTACAGCTCGCGTCCCGTGTCCGTGATACTGAGAAGGGTGGATTCGGTGGTCAGCATCCCGCCCTCGACGAGTTCCTCGACCACCGCGTGCACGTCGGCCTCGTCGATCTTCAGGGCGTCGACAACCTGCCCGACCAACTGCTCGCGGTCGACGGGCCCTTCGGCGACGGCGACGAGCCGGAGCGTCACCGACTGCTGAAAGGTGGCGCCGTGACGGGCCAGCACGTTTTCGAGCAGAGCCCGTCCGGCGTAGTGGGCGAGGGCTATGACGCGGGGGTTGAGTGTCGGTGTGGCGGGTGTGGTCATGGCTGTTCCTTCTCGGGGTCGGCGTGGAGAGGCGTGTCGAGCAGAAGTGCCAGGTCGCGGGTGAACTCGCGGGTGCGCTCGCTGTCCAGGCCCCCGAGAGGCTCCAGCAACTGCTGAAGCAGCCCCTGTACGACCCTGATCGCACGCAGGGCGACCTCGCTTCCCTTTTCGGTGAGGGCCAGTTGCACCGCGCGTGGGTCCTGCGGGTCCCGGGTGCGTTCGAGCAGGCCGGCGGTCTCCAGGGCGCGGGCGAGCTTCGACACGTAGAGCGGTTCGAGGCCGGTGTGGTCGGCGAGCCGGCGCTGACTGGGGCGCAGACCGTCGCGCCGCATGCCGTGCAGCGACGCGACCAGCGCGTACTGCGCGTGGGTCAGCCCCAGGGGGGCGACCGCCCGGTCGACGGCCACGCGCCACTTCGTCGACAGACGCCAGACCAGGTAGCCGGGGGTCGCGCCCTCGGATGTCGGACTCATGGTCGATAAAGTACATGGCTACTATGTCCATGGCTACTAAAATTCCCTCTGGACCCCGCACCGGGCCGCGAACATCGGCGTGGTTTGCCGAACTGTCCGCAGCCGTCAGGGAGTTGCCGGGGAGCTGGGAATGCGCGCCCACATGGCACCTCCGTGCACGGGGGTGCGGGTGTCATGGTTCCGGTGCGGCGGCGGTCCGAGGGGACCGCTGCGCTGAAGGTGTCGTTTTCGTATTTTCGGCCACGTCGCCGCTGTGCGCATCGTCTCGCGGGCCGGCCCGCCGGCGCGGCCGTGGCGTCAAGCGGCCTGTGCGACAGGTGAGTTGTCGAAGGCGATTCGACGGCCGTCGTGAGGGGAGTTGCTGCGCGAACCGTTGACGCGCGAGGGGTTCGATTCTAACGTTCCCGTTCGAAGTCGTGACCAGCGTTCACAATACCGAACGCACTCACTCCGTCCGAGCGTGCTGAACGTTCCGAGCATGCCGAAGGACATCCGAACAGGGCCGTACCCCCCCACGTAGGAGGATCCGCGTGAGCCGCACCTCCCGCAAAGCCGCCGCCCGCCCAACCACCCGCAGAACCGCTCTCCTCGCCGTCCCCGCGGCGATCCTGCTCGCACTGGTCCCGAGCTCGGCGTCCGCGTATCCGAACCCGGGCGCCGTCACTGGCTCGATCGTGGTCCACGACCCGACGATGATCCGCACATCGTCGGGCCAGTACCTGCTGTACGCCACCGGCGGCGGCCTCGGCAGCCGCACCTCCACCGACCGCACCGCCTTCAGTGGCGGCGCGGACGCGTTCTCCGCCAGGCCGGGCTGGTGGCGTGCCTACTCCTCCGCGCCGGAGGCCTGGGCACCCGACATCTCGTACCACGGCGGCAAGTACCTGATGTACTACTCCGTCTCCTCCTTCGGCTCGCAGAACTCGGCCATCGGGCTGGCGACGTCGACGACCGGCCGGCCGGGCAGCTGGTCCGACCTGGGCATCGTCCACACGTCGAGTTCGTCGAACGACTACAACGCCATCGACCCGAACCTCTTCGTGAACGACGACGGCAAGTGGTGGCTGTCCTTCGGCAGTTGGTGGACCGGGATCAAGATGATCCAGATCGACCCGTCGACCGGGAAGCAGCTCTCGTCCAACACCGCCCGGTACGCGCTCGCCTCCCGCCCCACCGGTACCAAGGCCGTCGAGGCCCCGTACATCGTCAAACGGAACGGCTACTACTACCTGTTCGCCTCGTACGACACCTGCTGCGCAGGCACCGGCTCCACGTACAAGGTCAAGGTCGGCCGGGCCACCGGCATCACCGGCCCGTACCACGACAGGAACGGCGTCGCCATGATGAACAACGGCGGTACGCCCGTGCTGGAGTCGCACGGCCGGTACATCGGCCCCGGCGGACAGTCGATCATGAAGGACGGGGACGGAGACCTGATCGTCTACCACTACTACGACGGCCAGGCCAACGGCACTCCGAAGCTCGGCATCAACCTTCTGAACTGGAGCAGCGGATGGCCCGTCGCCTACTGACCCTGCTGGCGGCCCTCCTGCTCGCCCTGTCCCTGGGCCAGTCCCCGGCGAGCGCCGCCTCCTTCGCCAACCCGGTCAAGGCCCAGAAGGGCGCCGACCCCTGGATCTCGTACCACAACGGCAACTACCACCTGGTGACGACGAGTTGGACCGACGCCATCACCATCCGCAAGTCGCCGACACTCGCCGGTCTCTCGACCGCGCCGAGCGTCCAGGTGTGGACGGGGGACGCCGCCTCGCGCTGCTGCAACATCTGGGCGCCGGAGCTGCACTTCCTGAACGGCCGCTGGTACCTGTACTACGTCGCGGGGCAGAACGTCTCCGACTACATCCCCACCCAGCGCACCCACGTCCTGGAGAGCGCCGGCTCGGACCTGATGGGCCCGTACACCTACAAGAACCAGCTGGGCAGTACCTGGATGCTCGACCCGAGCGTGGCGACGATCAACGGGAGCCTGTATCTGTTCGGCAGCGCGAGCGGCGGCACGCAGAACCTCGTCGCCGCGCGGATGTCCAACCCGTACACGGTCAGCGGCTCCTTCTCGACGATCTCCACGCCCACGCTCGACTGGGAGCGCTCGGGCGGCACGGTCAACGAGGGCCCGGAGATACTCCAGCGGGGCGGTCGTACCTTCCTGGTCTACTCGGCGAGCGGCTGCTGGACGCCCGACTACAAACTCGGCCAGCTGGAGTTGACCGGCTCCGACCCCCTGGCCGCCTTCTCCTGGACAAAGAAGTCCACGCCCGTCTTCCAGCGCAACGACGCGAACGGGGTCTACGGGCCGGGGCACCACGGTTTCTTCAACTCGCCCGACGGCACCGAGAGCTGGATCGTCTATCACGCCAACGACAGCGCGAGCGAAGGCTGTGACAACGGCCGGACGGCGCGGGCGCAGAAGTACACCTGGAACTCGGACGGTACGCCGAACCTCGGTACGCCCGTGCGGCTCGGCGCCTCGCTCGCCGGGCCCTCGGGCGAGCCGTCGTCCGCCTCGACGACGTACACGGTCGTCAATCGCGGCAGCGGCAAGTGCCTTGATGTGGCGGGGAGTTCCACCTCAGACGGCGCCGATGTGCAGCAGTGGACGTGCAGCGGGGGCAACAACCAGCGCTGGCGCCTCGAAGACCTGGGCGACGACACCCACCGCCTGGTCAACGTCGCCGGCGGCAAGGTGCTGGACACGGAGAACTGCTCCTCGGCCGACGGCGCGAACCTGCGCCAGTGGTCCTGGCTCAACAACACCTGCCAGCGGTTCCGGTTCCTCGCCACGAGCGGCGGCTATGTACGGATCGTCAATCAGGCCACCGGCAAGGTCGCCGACGTCGCCGACTGCTCCTCGGCCGACGGCGCCGACGTACGCCAGTGGTCGTGGCTGAACAACAACTGCCAGCAGTGGCAGCTCAGGCCGGCCTGAGCGCGCCCCTTCACGGCGGAGCCGGCCCACGCCTCGTCGCGGGAAAGCGAGGCCTGGGCCGGCCCGGAGGACCTGGACGCAAGGTGCGCCGCTCCCGGCCCCAGCCCGGGTCCGCCGCCACTGCCAGGTCCGGCGATCCAGCCGGACCAGAGGACGGTGCGGCCCTCGCCCCGCAGGTCGTGCGCTTCGTCACCGAGCCGGGCCGAACCGTTGAGCACCATCGGGCGCGGGTGCCGTCCGGCGAGGCCCGACCGCTGCCGTGCGTCGGCGGGGGACCGGGCCGAGAGCCGGGCGGACCCGCTGTGACTTCCCCCACCTGCTCTTGCCGGAGGGAGGAACGCTTACCTACGTTCGGTCGCATGTCCTCCCATGGCCGCTCCCTTCCCGGCGAACCGGACGAACCCGCTGAGGCGAGCAGGCCCGCGGCGGACCGACCCGGCGCCCTCCCCCTGGCCGACCTGGACGTCGACCTGAGCGCACACGAAATGCTCCGGCGTGCTCATGTCCTGGACGCTCTCGGCCCCGACTGGGACCCCGTCGCCGTACTGCGCGGCGAGGAAGCGGCGTATGAGCTGCTCTATTCCGGCCTCAGCGCGGAACAGCAGCGCGTGTACGACGAGCTGGTCTCGGCCGGTGTGCTGCCGCGGAGAGGGGACGGCCATGCTGCCGCTTGACCCGCAGGCCGACATCGGTCGCCGCGCCTGGGTGGCCTGCCCGAACTGTGACGACCGTCGCGGATGCGGCACCTGCGAGCAGGGGCGCACCTGCTCCGAGCACTGGCGCTACCTGCTCTCCAACGTCGGCAGCCTGCTCCATCTGCAGTGCCGGTCGTGCACCCACATCTGGACACACGAGACCCGTTTCGGTGCCACCCGCTCCCCGTGGGAGCGCATTACCAGCGGCCTGCGACGACAGTGATCGTCCACCACGGCTGACTCGGCGGGCCGGGTCGCCGGTGCCGCCGCGGGCGACGGCCGGTGAGGCCGGACGGCGGATCGGCGCCCGCTTTCGGATGACCTCACCGTCTGTCGCCGGGAACGGCAGGCCGCCTTGGCCGAGGATCGCGGTCGGCGGCCATCCCTGCCTGCCGTCCGTCCGCCCGGAGGCAGCCGTGCACATCCTGATCCTGGCCAGCGCGTTCAACAGCCTCACTCAGCGCGCTCACGCCGAACTGCGCGACCGCGGCCACACCGTGGCGGTCGAACTCGCCCTGCCTGGCAGCCCGTTGCCGGAAACCGTGCGGCGGCACGCACCGCAGCTCATCGTGGCGCCGATGCTGAGGACGGCGATTCCCGAGGAGGTGTGGGCGGCGTACACCTGTCTCGTCGTCCATCCTGGGCCGGTGGGCGACCGAGGACCGTCCTCCCTGGACTGGGCGATCCACGAGGAAGCCGACCAGTGGGGTGTCACCGTCCTGCAGGCCGACGGGGAGATGGACGCCGGTGACGTGTGGGCCTCCGTACCGTGCCGGATTCCTCAGGTGCCCAAGAGCGAGCTGTACCGGGGCGAGATCGCCGACGCCGCGATCGAGGCCGTCATTCTCGCGGTGGAGCGCTTCGCCGGAGGCGCCTACGTACCGCGCGAACAGGACATGGCACGCACGGCAGACGGTCGGCCGCGCGCGCGGCCGTACCTCGACCAGAGTGTCCGGCGGATCGACTGGGCCGAGGACTCCACCCGGGACGTCCTGCGCAGGCTGAGAGCGGCGGACTCGCAGCCCGGCGTGCTGGACCAGCTGTTCGGCGGTGAGTGGTACCTGCACGGCGGTCACCCCGAGAGCGTGCTGCGCGGCCGCCCGGGCGAGTTGCTGGCCACCCGGGCCGGGGCGGTCTGCCGTGCCACCAAGGACGGTGCCGTATGGATCCCCGAGCTGCGGCCCCGCCGTGGGCCCGGGCAGCCGCCCACATTCAAACTGCCTGCCGTGCGGGCTCTGGGCGACCGGCTCCCGCCACTGCCCGAGCATGCCCTGCCCCGGTTGCCCGAGGTGCGGCACCGGACCTGGACGGACATCCGCTACCGGGAGAACGGGAACGTGGGCTTCCTCTCGTTCTCCTTCCCCGGCGGCGCCATGAGCACCGAGCAGTGCCGACGTCTGCTGGACGCCTACCGCGAGGCGTGCACACGGCCCACGTCGGTGCTGGTGCTGGGCGGCGAACGCGACTTCTTCTCCAACGGGATCCACCTCAACGTCATCGAGGCCGCCGCCGACCCCGCCGCCGAGTCCTGGGCGAACATCAACGCCATCGACGACCTGGTCGAGGCGGTCCTCACGACAACGGACCGGCTCGTGGTCTCGGCCGTCGCCGGCAACGCCGCCGCGGGCGGGGTGATGCTCGCCCTGGCGGCCGACGAGGTGTGGTGCCGCTCGGGCGCCGTGCTGAACCCCCACTACCGGCTGATGGGCCTGTACGGCTCGGAGTACTGGACCCACACCCTGCCGCGCAGGGTGGGAGCCGCGACCGCCGAACGGCTCATGCGTGAGGCTCTGCCCGTGAGCCCGGCGAGCGCGCTGCGCCTCGGGCTCGTCGACCGGGTGGTCGACTGCGGTCCTGACGCGTTCGCACAGGAGGTCGGCGACCTGGCGGCTCGGCTGGCGTCACTGCCGGCGACGGCGTCACGGATCGCCGCGAAGAAGACGGAGCTGGACCGGCTGGAGAGCGCGACCCCGCTGGCCGGCTTCCGTGAACGGGAGCTGGCCCGGATGCGCCGGACCTTCGACGACCCGGGCGCCCCGTATCACGCTCTGCGTCGTTCCTTCGTCCGCAAGGAGCGGCCACGGGGCACTCCGCCGCACCTGGCTCCTGCCCCGGTTGCGCAAACCGGTCACATCGGCTCTGCCGCCGGCGTCACTGGAACGGCCCTCGATGGTGTCTCATCACGGCCGAACGGCTGATACGAAGAAGGACGACGGCTGAATAAAGGCTTTCATCCCTAACCTCCCCAGGAGGCGGTCCCATGACTGAGGCGACGCCGGGCACGGTCGATGCCGCGGACACAGGCGGCGCGCCCGCCGACGAGACACCCACGATCCACATTCTCTGGATCAACGCGGGGCTGAGCTGCGACGGCGACTCGGTCGCGTTGACGGCGGCCATGCAGCCCAGCATCGAGGAGATCGTGCTCGGTGTGCTGCCGGGTCTTCCGAAGATCGCCGTCCACTGGCCGCTCATCGATTTCGAGTGCGGTCCGATCGGCGGCTCGGACACGTTCATCGAGTGGTTCTTCAAGGGGGAGCGGGGCGAGATCGACCCGTTCGTGCTGGTCGTCGAGGGCTCCATCCCCAACGAGGCGATCAAGCCCGAGGGCTACTGGTGCGGCTTCGGCGACAATCCGGAGACCGGCCAGCCGATCACCACCAGCGAGTGGATCGACCGGCTCGCCCCGAAGGCACTGGCGGTCGTCGCCATCGGCACCTGCGCCACCTACGGCGGCATCCACGCCATGGCGGGCAACCCGACCGGCGCGATGGGCGTTCCGGACTACCTCGGCTGGGACTGGAAGTCCCATGCCGGCATCCCGATCGTGTGCGTCCCCGGCTGTCCGATCCAGCCCGACAACTTCTCCGAGACGCTCACCTATCTGCTCTACCAGGCGGCCGGCTCCGCCCCGATGATCCCGCTGGACGACAAACTGCGCCCGACCTGGCTGTTCGGGGCCACCGTGCACGAGGGCTGCGACCGCGCGGGCTACTACGAACAGGGCCAGTTCGCCCTGTCGTACGACTCGCCGACGTGCCTGGTCAAGCTGGGCTGCTGGGGCCCGGTCGTCAAGTGCAACGTGCCCAAGCGCGGCTGGATGAACGGGATCGGTGGCTGCCCCAACGTCGGCGGCATCTGCATCGCCTGCACCATGCCCGGATTCCCCGACAAGTTCATGCCGTTCATGGACGAACCCCCCGGGGCCAAGTTGTCGAGCGGCGCCAGCGGAGCGTACGGCGCCGTGGTCCGCAAGCTGCGGTCGGTCACCGCCAGGACGGTGGACAAGGAGCCCAAGTGGCGCCGTACCGGAGACAGGATCACCACCGGATACCGACCCCCGTGGTGAGCGTCCGCCGCACGTAGTCCGCTCCCCGCTTCGTGCACCCCCACACGAACCCCCCGCGCAACGAAGGGCACGGCACACAGATGGCACCGAAGACGAAGGCGGCCGGCGACGGCAGCGGCCTGGTGGAGATGGCCTGGGACCCGATCACCCGGATCGTGGGCAGCCTGGGCATCCACACGAAGATCGACTTCAAGCAGAAGCGGGTCGCGGAGTGCTACAGCACCTCGTCGGTCTTCCGCGGCTACAGCGTCTTCATGCGCGGCAAGGACCCCCGGGACGCCCACTTCATCACCAGCCGCATCTGCGGGATCTGCGGGGACAACCACGCCACCTGCTCGGTGTACGCGCAGAACATGGCGTACGGCGTGAAGCCCCCGCACCTCGCCGAGTGGATCATCAACCTCGGTGAGTCCGCAGAGTACATGTTCGACCACAACATCTTCCAGGAGAACCTGGTCGGGGTCGACTACTGCGAGAAGATGGTCAGGGAGACCAACCCCGGCGTCCTCGAACTCGCCGAGCGCACCGAGGCTCCGCACGCGGCCGAGCACGGCTACCGCACCATCGCGGACATCATGCGTTCGCTGAACCCCCTCGAAGGGGAGTTCTACCGCGAGGCCCTCCAGGTCAGCCGCTACACGCGCGAGATGTTCTGCCTGATGGAGGGCCGCCATGTGCACCCCTCCACGCTCTACCCGGGCGGCGTCGGCACCATCGCCTCCGTACAGCTCTTCACGGACTACCTCAGCCGCCTGATGCGCTACGTGGAGTTCATGAAACGTGTCGTGCCCCTGCACGACGACCTGTTCGACTTCTTCTACGAGGCACTCCCCGGGTACGAGGAAGTCGGCCGCCGGCGTGTCCTGCTCGGCTGCTGGGGCGCGCTCAACGACCCCGAGTACTGCGACTTCACCTACGCCAACATGACGGACTGGGGCCGGCGGATGTTCGTCACTCCCGGTGTCGTCGTCGACGGCAAGCTCGTCACCAACGACCTCACCGAGATCAACCTCGGCATCCGTATCCTGCTGGGCAGCTCCTACTACGAGGACTGGCAGGGCCAGGAACAGTTCGTCACCCACGACCCGCTCGGCAACCCGGTGGACCCGCGCCACCCGTGGAACCAGCACACCATCCCGGCCCCGCAGAAGCGGAACTTCGACGACAAGTACAGCTGGGTCATGTCCCCCCGCTGGTTCGACGGCAAGGACCACCTCGCCCTCGACACCGGCGGCGGCCCCATCGCCCGCCTCTGGTCGACCGCCCTGTCCGGTCTCGTCGACATCGGGTACGTCAAGGCCACCGGCCACAGCGTGGTCATCAACCTCCCCCGCACCATGACCAAGCCGGAGACCACTTTCGAGTGGAAGATCCCGAAGTGGTCCAACGCGCTGGAGCGCAACCGCGCCCGCACCTACTTCCAGGCGTACGCCGCCGCCGTCGCCCTGCACTGCGCGGAGAAGGGCCTGGCGGAGGTCCGCGCCGGACGCACTCAGACCTGGGAGAGGTTCGAGGTCCCGGACGAGGGCATCGGCGTCGGATTCACCGAGGCGGTCCGCGGTGTCCTCTCCCACCACATGGTGATCCGCGACGGCAAGATCGCCAACTACCACCCGTACCCGCCGACCCCCTGGAACGCCAGCACCAGGGACACCTTCGGCACACCGGGCCCGTACGAGGACGCCGTGCAGAACACGCCCATCTTCGAGGAGAACACCCCGGAGAACTTCAAGGGCATCGACATCATGCGCGCCGTCCGCAGCTTCGACCCCTGTCTGCCCTGCGGCGTCCACATGTACGTCGGCGGCGGCAAGACGGTGAAGTCGATGCACGTGCCCACCGGCCTGAGCGGACTGGGCGGATGAGCGCGGCGACGGCGGCGACGCCGGTGAACGCGGAGCAGACCGGCCGCCGAGTCGAGGAGGTGCTGGAGCGTCTGGCCGCGAGCGGCGACCCGGCCGCCGCCGCGGCCGCGGAGGAACTCGTCCGGTCCCTCATGGACTTCTACGGTGCCGGCCTGGCCCGCATCCTCCAGCTGCTGTCCTCCGCTCCCGGCGACCCGCCGGCGGGACTGCTCGGTGACGAACTGGTCGCGAGCCTGCTCGTCCTGCACGACCTGCACCCCGAGGACCGCGACACCCGCATCGCCCGGGCCCTCGGCAGCGTCCGGGAACACGCCCTGGACGTCGTGGGCTTCGACGAGGAGAGCGGCACCCTGGCGCTGCGGGCCCGGGAGGCGGCCGGCGGCTGCGGTTGTGGCTCCGGTTCCGGCGCGGGTGCCCGGGAGGCCGCCGAGGCGGCGCTCGCCTGCTTCGCGCCGGAGGTCAGGGCCGTCGACGTACAGACGGCACCGGCGGGGCCCACGCTCCTCCAGATCGGCACGGCACCGACGGGGGCCCGATGACCGCGTCCCCGGCGACGCGCCCGCCCGGCCTGCGGAGGTTCCTCACCGAGCGACCTCCGCAGCCCGAGCGGTGCGAGCTGTGCGCCGTGACGGTGGAGGCGGGCCACCGTCACCTCGTCGACACCGAGAAACGCGCCCTCGTCTGCGCCTGCGCCCCATGCGCGCTGCTGATGGAACAGCCGGGCGCCACCGCGGGCCGCTTCCGCACGGTCCCGGCCCGCTACCTCACCGACCCAGGACATCGCCTCGACGAGAGTGCGTGGGACGCGTTGCAGATCCCGGTCGGCGTCGCCTTCCTCTTCAGTAACGCCGCGCTCGACCGGCTGGTCGCCCTGTACCCGAGTCCGGCCGGGGCCACCGAGAGCGAACTCGAACCCGCCACGTGGACGGCGGTCCTCGGCGGCAGCCGCCTCGCCGAACTCCTTGAACCCGACGTGGAGGCGCTGCTGCTGCGCCGCACAGACGGCCGCTGCGAGTGCCACCTCGTACCGATCGACATCTGCTACGAACTCGTCGGCCGCATGCGCCTGTTGTGGCAGGGCTTCGACGGTGGGGCGGAAGCCCGCGCCGCTCTGGACGCGTTCTTCGCGGACGTCTCGCGACGCGCCCAGCCCGTGGACGAGGCGGTGCGGCCGTGACAGAGTTCTCCTTCGCCTGCGCCGGCGTCCGCGCCGACCGGTACGCCGCCGGACCGACACTCGTCTTCCGGCTGCGTGTCACCGCGGCCGGCAACGCGCGCGTGCACGCCCTCGCGCTGCGCTGCCAGATCCGTATCGAACCCGCCCGCCGGGCCTACGACTCCGCCGAGGCCGACGGACTGGGGGACCTGTTCGGCGAGCGCTCCCGCTGGGGCAGCACGCTCCAGCCGGTGCAGTTCGCCCAGGTCTCGCTGATGGTGCCGAGCTTCACCGGGGAGACCGAGACCGACCTCGTCGTGCCCTGCACCTACGACATGGACATCGCCGCCACCCGCTACCTCACCGCCCTCACCGACGGCGAGGTGCCGCTGCTGATGCTGTTCTCCGGCACGGCGTTCACCGGAGACGGCGGGTTCCAGGTCGAGCCGGTGCCCTGGGACCGGGAGGCGGCCTTCCGGATGCCGGTCGCCACCTGGCGGGAGATGGTCGAGCAGCACTTCCCCGGGTGCGGCTGGCTCCGGCTGCCCAGCGACACCATGGACGCCCTCCTCGCCTACCGTTCCCGGCACGCGCTGCCCTCCTGGGAGGCGACCCTCAAGGCCCTGCTCGACGACAGCGGCGCCGCGGACCCACCCCGGCGCGACCCGCTGCGCGCGCTCACCGGCACCACCGGAAGGACGGATCCGTGACCGTGACCGCGTTCGCCTCCGAGACGGAGAAGCGGTTCGCCCTCGCCCGGCAGGTGGCCGACGCCGTCCTCTTCGAGGGCTATGTGCTCTACCCGTACCGCGCCTCGGCGGCCAAGAACCGGCTGCGCTGGCAGTTCGGGGTGCTCGTGCCGCCCGGCTGGGGCGCCGAGTGCGAGGAGCACGACTTCCAGCACACCGAGTGTCTGATGGAACCGAGGGCGGGCGCGACCCTCTCGGTCGAGGTGCGCTTCCTGCACGCCCGACGGCGCACGGTGCAGCGGGCCCGCCCGGACGGCGGCTTCGACACGGTCACCGAACTCCGCCTCGACGACCGGGTGCTGGTCCCGTGGGACGAGGGCGGCGAGGAGCGGGTCGAGGTGGTCGCGTCGGTGGACGAGCTCCTCGGCGACGGCGTCACGCATCCCTTCCGACGCCCCGCCCGCGAGGACACCGAGCCGGTCCTGGACGCGGCCGGCCGAACCGTGGGCCGACTGGTCCGGCGATGCGAGGAGATCAACGGTACGGTCCGGCTGGCCGCCCGCGAACTCGACGGCCCCTACCGGGCGTTGCGGCTGACCGCCGTCATCGAGAACACCAGTGACTGGACACCCTCCGAGGGTCGCGGCGCCGACCGGGAAGCGGCGTTGCCGCGCTCTCTGGTGGCCACCCACCTCCTCATGGCGCTCAGCGCCGGATCGTTCCTGTCGATGACCGATCCCCCCGAGTGGGCGAAGGGCGCGGTCGCCGCCTGCCGCAACCTGCACACCTGGCCCGTCCTCGCCGGCGAACCGGGCAGCGCCGACCTCGTGCTGTCCTCGCCGATCATCCTGGAGGACCATCCGGCCATCGCGCCGGAGAGCCCCGGCGCGCTCTACGACGCCACGGAGATCGACGAGATCCTCGCGCTGCGCACCGCGGCCCTCACCGACGAGGAGAAACGCGAGGCCCGGGGCACCGACGAGCGGGCGGCCGCCGTGATCGAACTGGCGGACTCGATGCCGGCCGAGGTCCTGGAGCGCCTGCACGGGGCGGTACGGAGCCTGCGCGAGGTCACCGGCCCGGACCCCACCGCCTCGCCCGGCGGCTTCCCCGACGAGTACGGGGTACGGCAGCCGGACACCCCCTGGTGGGACCCGGCGAGCGACGAGGGCTTCGACCCGGAGCGCGACCGGGTGGTCGTGGACGGCCGGCCGGTGGGCAAGGGCACCCGTGTCGAGCTGCGCCCGGGCCTGCGGCGCACCGACGCGCAGGACATCTTCCTGCGGGGCCGCACCGCGAAGGTCGAGGCGGTGCTGCACGACGTCGACGGCGGGGTACACCTGGCGGTCACGGTCGAGGGCGACCCGGGCGCCGACATCCGCCGCGAGCAGGGACGGTTCCTGTACTTCCAGCCCGACGAGGTCACACCGCTGGAGGACGACGTATGACCCCCTCCCCGCAGTCAGGGCCCACAACCCTCGTCGCCGGCATCGGCAACATCTTCCTCGGCGACGACGGCTTCGGCGTCGAGACCGCGCGCCGGCTCGCCGAGCGCGACCTGCCCGGACACATCGAGGTCGTGGACATCGGGGTGCGCGGGGTGCACCTCGCCTACCAGCTCCTGGACGGCTACGACACCCTCGTCCTCGTGGACGCCACGTCTCGCGGTGAGGCCCCCGGCACGCTGTACGTCATCGAACACGATGTCGGCGGCGCGATCCCATCGCCGGGCACCCCCGCGCTGGACGGCCACCGGATGACCCCCGACGCCGTCCTGGCGCTGTTGGGCACCCTGTGCGCCGGGACCGGCGGCGAGCCACCACGCCGAGTCCTGGTCGTCGGATGCGAACCGGCGACGGTGGACGAGGGCATCGGTCTCAGTGCGCCGGTGTCCGACGCCGTACCGGCGGCCGTCCGGATGATCGAAGAGCTGCTGCGGAACGGCGAACCGTCCGTGGCGAAGGCCCCAACCGCTGAGGCTTCGACATGAGGAGAGACGGGATGAAGAAGATCGTCATCGGTGGAGCGGCGCTGGCCGCCCTGGCCGCCACGGCCGCCGTCTTCGCCGAGGTGTTCCCCGACATCAGGCGTTACCTGCGGATCCGACGGATGTGAGCCGTAGGCGCCACCCCGGTGCGCCGTGCGGTTGCGTCGAACGGCGTACCTGCCGCCCGGTGACGGCGTGCCGGGCCGCGCGACCCGGGTGCTCGCACCTCTAATGAAGGCCGACCTGAGGCCCCCGCGGAAGGACGGAGACCCATGCACGAGATGTCCGTCGCGCTGGCCGTCGTCGACCAGGTGGCCGAGGCCGCCACGCGGGCCGGTGACGTCACGGCGGTGCGGTCGGTACGGCTCCAGGTCGGCGAACTGGCCGGTGTCGTACCCGATTCGCTCGCCTTCTGCTTCGAACTGGCCTGCGCCGGAACCCTGCTGGAAGGCGCCGAACTGGTCACCGAAGAGGTGCCGGGGCGGGCCCGCTGCACGCCCTGCGCACACGAATGGGCCGTCGGCATGCCACCCCGGCTGACCTGCCCCGAGTGCGGCGGGACAGGTACAGACCTGCTCGCGGGCCGGGAACTGCAGATCGTCGACGTGTACTGGGAGGACAGCGGCCCCACGCACGCGCCCACCCGTGAACCGATCTCCGAGGAGCGCTGAACCATGTGCCGTGTCGCCGACCTGCGCCAGGCCGTACTCGCCAAGAACGACGCGAGCGCCCATGAACTGCGCGCCCACCTCGCGGCGCGAGGCACCGCTGTCGTCAACCTGCTGTCCAGCCCGGGCAGCGGCAAGACCGCGCTGCTGGAGTGCGAACTGCTGGGAGCACGGGAGCGGTCGGTTCCCGTCGCGGCGCTGACCGCCGACCTCGCCACCGAGAACGACGCGGCACGCCTGGCGCGGTCGGGCGTCCCCGTCAAGCAGGTCCTCACCGACGGACTGTGCCACCTGGAGGCGGGGATGCTCACCGGGCACCTGGACGGGTGGCTGCCCGAGGACACCCGGCTGCTCTTCGTGGAGAACGTCGGCAACCTGGTCTGCCCGGCCTCCTACGACCTGGGGGAGACGCTGAGGGTCACCCTCGCCTCCGTGACGGAGGGCGAGGACAAGCCGCTCAAGTACCCCACGGCCTTCGGCCTCGCACACCTGGTCGTGGTCACCAAGACCGACATCGCGGAGGCCGTCGAGTTCGACGAGGCCGCGTTCCGCGCGAATGTGGAGCAGGTCAACCCGGGAGTCGAGGTGGTCCTGACCTCGGCACGACGGGGGCAGGGAATCGGCGTGCTGCTCGACCGGGCGATGGCAGCCGCGGACGGCGCGCCCGTCCACTCGCCGGTCATGGCCCGGCAGCCCCGTCACCACGGTCACACGCACGCGGACCACGGTCACACGCACGCGCACCCGGAGGCCACCGGCACCATGGCCCACACCCACTCGTGAGCGGTCCGCAGGCCCCGGTCGCCGTCGCCGAGGACACTCCGCTACGCCGTCGGGTCACCGTCCGGGGAGTGGTGCAGGGCGTCGGCTTCCGGCCCTACCTGTACGGCCTCGCCACCGAACTCGCCCTGGTCGGACACGTGGCCAACACTCCGGAGGGCGTCGTCGTGGAGGTCGAGGGCGCCGCCTCGGCCGTGGCCCGGTTCTGCGACACGATCGCCGGCCAGGCACCCCCGTTGGCACGCGTCGAGTCCGTCGACCACACGCGGATGCCTCCCGTCGGCGGCACCGCGTTCACGATTCTCGCCTCCCGTGCCGACGGACCGGCCCGCACCCTGGTCTCCCCGGACACCGCCACCTGCGCCGACTGCCTCGCCGAGCTGGCCGACCCGGCGGACCGGCGCCACCGCCACCCGTTCGTCAACTGCACCCACTGCGGTCCGCGCTTCACGATCGTCACCGGCGTGCCGTACGACCGGGCCAACACCACCATGGCCCGCTTCGCGATGTGCCCCGACTGCGCCAGGGAGTACGGGGACCCGGCCGACCGCCGTTTCCACGCGCAGCCGGTCGCCTGCCCGGCCTGCGGGCCGCGTCTGCGGCTGCTCGTCCCGCAGTCCGGCGAGGTCACGGCGGCGGACCCGGTCACCCGGGCCCGCGCACTGCTGTCAGACGGCGCGATCCTCGCCGTGAAGGGCCTGGGCGGTTACCACCTGGCCTGCGATGCCACGAACCAGGAGGCGGTCGCCCTCCTGCGACGCCGGAAGGCGCGCGGGGACAAGCCGTTCGCCGTCATGGCCAGGAACGCGGACGACGTCCGCCACCTCGTGCGGCTGAGCCCCGAGGAGCTGAGCCTGCTCGAAGGCCGGGCCAGGCCGGTCGTCCTGGTGAGGCGGTGCCCGGACCCGTCGTACGCCGCCGGGGCCCCGCGGCTCGCCGAGGCCGTCGCGCCCGGCAGCCCCGACCTCGGTGTGATGCTGCCGTACACACCACTGCACCATCTCCTGCTCGGCCTGACCGGCGACCCGGACGGCCCCCGGTTGCTCGTCATGACCAGCGGCAACGTGTCCGGTGAGCCGATCGTCACCGACGACACCGAGGCCCTGGAGCGGCTCGCGCACCTGGCCGACGCCTGGCTCACGCACGACCGGCCGATCCACGTCCCGTGCGACGACTCCGTGGTCCGCGTCTGCGACGGGGAGCCGCTGGTGATCCGCCGTTCGCGTGGCTACGCCCCGTTGCCGCTCTCCCTCCCGCTGCCCGTGCGGCCGGCCCTCGCCGTCGGCGGAGACCTGAAGAACGCCTTCTGTCTGGGGGCCGGCCGCCGAGCCTGGCTGTCGGCGCACATCGGTGACATGGACGACGTCGGCACGCAGCGGGCCTTCGAACGCGCGGCGGCACAGCTGGAGTCCATCACGGGGGTGCGGCCCGAGACCCTGGTGTCCGACCGGCATCCCGGCTACCGCTCCGTCCGATGGGCCGGCCGCAACGCGGCGCACCGGCCCGTCGTGCGCGTCCAGCATCATCACGCGCACATCGCCGCCGCCATGGCCGAGCACGGACTGGACGGCGCCCGGCCGGTGATCGGCGTCGCCTTCGACGGCACGGGCCACGGCGACGACGGCGCCGTGTGGGGCGGGGAGTTCCTGCTCGCCGACTACGACCGCTTCACCCGGTTCGGGCACCTCGCGTACGTCCCGCTGCCCGGCGGCGACGCCACGGTGCGCCGGCCGTACCGCATGGCGCTGGCCCATCTGAGGGCGGCCGGCATCGGCTGGTCCGACGACCTCGCCTGCACGGCCGCCTGCCCGCCCGACGAACTCCGCCTCCTCGAAAGGCAGTTGGAGCGAGACCTGAACTGTGTCCCCACGTCCAGCATGGGCCGGCTCTTCGACGCCGTGTCCTCTCTCGCCGGGGTGTGCCACCGAGCCGGATACGAGGCACAGGCCGCCGTCGAGCTGGAAGGGGCGGCTCTGCACGCACCCGCCGAGGACGCCGCTGCCGCGTACGCCTTCGCCCTGCACACGTCGGAGGAGAGCGGGGGCGGCGTCGTACGGGCCGATCCGGCACCCGTACTCGCGGCGATCGTCGGCGACCTGCGCGCCGGGGCCGGGCCGGCCCTGGTCGCGACTCGCTTTCACCTGAGCGTGACCCATCTCGTGCACCGGATCTGCGCGCGGGCGCGAGAGCGGCACGGGCTGGACACCGTCGCCCTGACGGGAGGCGTGTTCGCCAACACGCTGCTCTCCTCGGCGTGTGCCGCCACCCTGCGCGAGGACGGCTTCACGGTCCTGCGGCACCACCTGGTGCCGCCCAACGACGGCGGCTTGGCGCTGGGCCAGCTGATGGTGGCCGCCCGGGCCACTCCGACCGACTGAGCAACGCGCGACCCACAGCGAGGAGAGGCTCATGTGCCTGGCGGTACCCGGCAGAGTGCTGGACATCGAGGAGCGGGACGGCACCCGGATGGCCACCGTCGACTTCGGCGGCGTGGTCAAGGAGGTGTGCCTGGAGTACCTGCCCGACCTCCAGGTCGGCGAGTACGCGATCGTGCACGTCGGGTTCGCCCTGCAACGGCTGGACGAGGAGTCGGCGCGGCAGACGCTTGAACTCTTCGCCGAACTCGGCCTGTTGCAGGAGGAGTTCGGCGACCCCTGGGAGACGGCGGCGGCGGAGGCGGGCATGGACCCGGTGGAAGAGGTGCGCAACCAGTGAAGTACATCGACGAGTTCCAGGACCCGGAGCTGGCGCGTCGGCTCCTCGACGACATCCACGCCACGGTGACCAGGCCGTGGGCCCTGATGGAGGTGTGCGGAGGGCAGACGCACAGCATCATCAGGCACGGCATTGACCAACTCCTTCCGGAGGAGGTCGAGTTGATCCACGGGCCGGGCTGCCCTGTGTGCGTGACCCCGCTTGAGGTCATCGACAAGGCCCTGGAGATCGCCTCCCGGCCGGAGGTGATCTTCTGCTCCTTCGGTGACATGCTGCGTGTGCCGGGCACGGGACGGGACCTGTTCCAGATCCGCGCGGAAGGCGGTGATGTGCGCGTCGTCTACTCGCCGCTCGACGCGCTGCGGATCGCGCGGCAGAACCCGGACCGCGAGGTGGTGTTCTTCGGCATCGGCTTCGAGACGACGGCACCCCCGAACGCCATGACGGTCCATCAGGCCTGGAAGCTGGGCATGGCGAACTTCAGCATGCTGGTCTCCCACGTCCGCGTACCACCGGCCATCGAGGCGATCATGTCGTCGCCGAGCTGCCGGGTGCAGGGTTTCCTCGCCGCCGGGCACGTCTGCAGCGTGATGGGCGTGGGGGAGTACCCGGAACTGGCGGAACGCTTCCGTGTCCCGATCGTCGTGACGGGCTTCGAGCCACTGGACATCCTCGAAGGAGTGCGACGGGCCGTCCGGCAGCTGGAGCGCGGTGAGCACACCGTCGACAACGCCTACGCCCGTGCCGTTCGCCCGGAGGGCAACGCGGCTGCCCGAGCCATACTGGAAGACGTTTTCGAGGTCACCGACCGTGCCTGGCGCGGCATCGGGGTGATCCCCGGCAGCGGCTGGCGGCTGTCGTCCAAGTACCGCGACCACGATGCCGAGTACCGCTTCTCTGTCGACGGCATCCGGACGGAGGAACCGGCCGAGTGCCGCAGTGGGGAGGTCCTGCAGGGGCTGCTCAAGCCGCACGAGTGCGAGGCCTTCGGCACCCTGTGCACCCCCCGCACTCCCCTGGGAGCCACCATGGTCTCCAGCGAGGGCGCCTGCGCGGCGTACTACCTCTACCGGAGGCTGGACATGCCCACCACCACGACGGTTCGGGAGGCGAGCCCCGTTGTCTGACACCACCGGTCTCCCCGTCCCCGCCCTGGACCTCGAAGGGTGGACGTGCCCGGCACCGGTACGCGACCTGCCCCGCGTCGTCATGGGCCACGGCGGCGGAGGAGTCCTTTCCGCCGAACTGGTCCAGCAGATCTTCGCGCCCGCCTTCGGGGGCGAGGTGCTCGCCCAGATGGGTGATGCCGCCGTCCTCTCCCTGGGCGGGGCCCGGCTTGCCTTCTCCACCGACTCCTACGTGGTGCGGCCGCTGTTCTTCCCCGGCGGCAGCATCGGCGATCTGGCGGTCAACGGCACGGTCAACGACCTTGCCATGAGCGGCGCCCGCGCCGCCTACCTCTCCTGCGGATTCATCCTGGAGGAGGGCGTCGAGCTGGACGCGGTCACACGGGTGTCCGAGGCGCTGGGCGCGGCCGCGCGCACCGCCGGTGTGGAGGTGGCCACCGGCGACACCAAGGTGGTGGAGGCCGGCCACGGCGACGGGATCTACATCAACACCGCGGGCATCGGTCTCGTCCCGGCAGGTGTCGATCTGCGTCCTCAGCGGGTCGTCCCCGGCGACGTCGTGATCGTCAGCGGTGCGATCGGCGTCCACGGGGTGGCGGTCATGAGCGTTCGCGAGGGGCTGGAATTCGGGGTGGAGGTCAAGAGTGACTGTGCGGCGCTCGGCGGGCTGGTCGAGGCCATGCTCGCCGTCACCCCGGATCTGCACGTACTGCGCGATCCCACCCGGGGCGGCCTGGCGGCCTCGCTCAACGAGATCGCGCAGGCCTCCGGCACCGGGGTGGTCATCCGGGAACGCGACGTCCCGGTCCCGCCGGCCGTGGCCAATGCCTGCGCCATTCTCGGACTTGACCCGATGTACATCGCCAACGAGGGCAAACTGGTGGCCTTCGTCCCCCGCGAGCACGCCGACGCCGTCCTGGAGACGATGCGAGCCCACCCTCTGGGCGCGGGCTCCGTGATCATCGGCGAGGCCGTCGAGGCGCATCCCGGCATGGTCGTGGCCCGCACCGGCCTGGGAGGAACGCGGGTGGTCGATCTGCCGATCGGGGAACAACTGCCGCGGATCTGCTGATACGGGCGTCGCGCGTCGAGGGGGTGAGCGTCCAGGCGCCGACCGGCTCGACGCGCGGGACCTGCCGGGCGGATCAGGCCCCCGTCTTCTGCCTGATCCGCAGGACAGGCCCTGACCCGGTCAGTGCCTGGACGGCGGGTCCTGGGGGTCCACACCGGTTTTGGCAGAAGCGTCCTTGGTGCCGCTGGGGCGCTGGGAGCGGCCGCGGCGTCCGGTATCGCGTCTGCCCTTCTCGTCCGTGTCGCCGTACTCCTCGCCGTGTGCACCGAGACTCTCGACCGTGTCGCCGGGAACGGACTTCGTCTCCTCTGGGGACTTGGTCCGGCCCCGGCCTCTTTTGCCGGCCTGCTCAGCCGTACGGAAGGAGCGGTGGGCGCTCGGGTTGTCCTGCTGGCGTGTCTCGTCCACATCGGGCGACCAGCCGTGCTGCCCGGTGCCCTGGTGACGGCTGGCGCCCTCTCCGTGCGGTGGCTCGGACGGACGTGATTTCTTCGACATGGTGGGATCTGCCTTTTCATGGTTGGTGAGGCATGCCGGTCACACACACCCATGGTGGGTAAATTATTCCACTTTGAGGTATTCAGGGCACATCCTGGCTGGTTCTGGCTCGACTTCCCTCCATGTCGCCCTCCCGCCAGAGCCGCCCGCAGGTGCCTGCCCCGTCAGCGCACCCTGCCCCGTGGCTTCAGAGGCGTCGACGGCAGCTCCGGCGCTCGGGTGGTAAGCCGGAGCCCGAACTGTGACCCGTAGGCAGGACTTGTCCGACGTCGCCGGTGTCGGAGGGGTTGCGTCAGCGGGGCAGCAGAACACGGCCCTCATGCTGCGGGCGCTGGACGAACGGCTGGACCGGCTCCAGGACACCGCGCCCGCCATGGAGGCGACCACCAGCGGTCCCCCTGATCGTCGCCCGGCGCCGCACCCCCGTCGGCTCCGGGCGACCACCGCGAAGCCCCCGGCGGCCCGCTCTGCACCAGCGGCCGCCGGGGGCTTCTCCATTGACTGCCGGGTCAGCTTCCGGTTGTGCAGCACACGGGCATCCGCACCGCGCCGACCTGCGCTTTTAGGCCAGGACGCAATGGCCTGGCTGGGCATGCGCCTGCCGGGCCATGCTGTGCGGAAAGTGAGGGTGGGGCACACCGCTCCTCCGGAACCCGCTGATGAGGAGAATCCATGAAGCGCATCCGCACTGCCGCCGTGTCGACCGCCTTGGCCGCGACCGTCATGGTCGGCGGCACCGTACTGGCTGCCGGCCCGGCCTCCGCCGCGCCGGCCCGCGACGTGGCCACCGCCGGCTCTGTCCAGGCGGCCGCCTGGTACTGCGGCTACGACAACCGTGTGACACCGCCCACCATCCGCTACGGCAGCTCCGGCAACACGGTCCGCGAGGCCCAGTGTCTGCTCATCACGCTCGGCTACTCCGTCGGCTCGTCCGGGATCGACGGCCAATTCGGTCCCGCCACCCGGTCCGCCGTCTACGCCCTGCAGGCCGACTACGGGCTCTCGTACGACGGCATCGTCGGCCCGCAGACCTGGAACTGCCTGCGCAACTGCTGATCGCCGCGCGGCGAGCCGCCCCGGACCCCCGGGGCGGCTTCATCCGTTCCGCACCACCGAGGAAGGAAGCGCTCATGCCATCCCTGCGCTCGATTGCGGCGGCCGCGGCAGCCGCGGCCCTGACCGCCGGTCTCAGCACGCCGGCCGCCGCCCTCACCGCCGCCCCCGCCGACGTCCGGCCGGCCGCCTTGTACTGCGGATACGACAACCGTCCCACGCCACCCTCCGTCGGCCCCGGCAGTACCGGCAGCGCGGTCAGGGAACTGCAGTGCCTGCTGACCCAGTGCGCCTACTACGCGGGTCCCGTCAACGGCGTCTTCGACAGGGCGACAGCGGTCGCCCTCCGGGCCTTCCAGAACGACCGCGGTATCCCCTACGACGGTATCGTCGGCCCCCAGACCTGGATCGCGCTGCGCAACTGCGACGTGGCCTAGGCATCAGGGGTCGGCCGCCCTGAGCAGCGCCGATCCCAGCGGGGTCGGGGTGTGCACCACGTTGTTGCCCTGACGCGTCGAGGTGGTCAGACCCGCCGCCCGCAGCGTCGTGGCGTGAAGGCTCGCCGTGGGCGCGGTGACCCCCGTACGGCGGGCCAGTTCACCCGTGGTGCAGCTGTTTCCGATGACCGCGAGGCACGCGGCCCTCGTCGGTCCCAGCAGATTCGCCAGCGCCCGGGCCCCGGGGGCGTGGTCGGGGCCGGTCCACCACTCCGGTCCCCGCTCGACCGGATACACCAGCACCGGCGGCAGCCCCGGGTGGACGACGGTCACGGGCCAGCGCCAGCAGAACGCGGAGGGCGCCAGCACCAGCCCCCGCCCGGCCAGCCGGATCTCGCGCTCCACCGGGTGGCCCACCTCAAGCACCGGTGCCTGCCACAGCATCGCCGGCCGCATCGAGGCCAGCAGTCCTTCGGTCCCGTGGTCGAGCACGGTGCGGGCCCGGGCGGCGCGTTCCGCGTCGACGAGTGACCGCACCCGCGGCCAGAAGGGGGCGATCGCCGCGTGGTGGTACGCACGAAGTGCCGCGCCGAGCCGCGCCAGCGCTGCTGGCTCGCCCTCCGCCAACGGCCGCAGCCACGACGGCGCCCCCGGCAGCGCCGACAGCTCCCGCCGCAGCCGGGCGCGCGGGGTGCCGAGCACCGTCTCGATGCCGGCCTCCAGCCCCTGCCCCGCCCGCTGCGGAGTCAGGAAACCAGGGAGGTCGCCCGCCGGAGGCACCAGATGGCGCAGCAGTCGCCCATACCGCTGCGGCAGTCGACAGAGCCGGTCGCGGACCTGCGCCCGCCACGGGTCGAAGACGGCACCGCCCCGAGTGGAGCGGAGCTGCCTGATGCTCATCACGGTTTCCCACAGGGGGTCAGGTCCGCTCGCGAACCTGACCCGGAAGAGATCCTCACTGGTGATATGCACGCGCAGCATTGCATCCCCCGCACTGCTGTCCCCCGGTTTACTGCGGCTTACTCTGCACCACATTCGTCACGGCCAGGAAGCTTTTTCACGCCACACCGGGTACAGGCCACGGTGGTCGCGCTGAGATGGGCAACTGATCTGGTCCGCAGGGGATTTGGGGTGTTCGCTGTGACCGTGGCGACGGGGGGCGTTGCTGTGCAGCAGCGTCCGAGACGCCGCGCTGCCAGAGATCCCGGTAGCTGGACAGGTTCACAGCCGGTCCCGGACGCCCGGGACCGGTGGAGCGTTTTCCCTGTTCAGCGCACCCTTCCTCGTTTGAGGTGCCCGACCTGGTGCCCGCACCCGCCACCGGGGACGGCCGTGCCGTATGGGAGTCGGACGGCGGCGTACGCCTCGACCAGCTCGCCGGGATAGGACTCACCGCACCCGAGGGCCCGTACGCGACCGTGGCCGGGATGATCGCCACCCGCCTCGCCCGCATCCCCGCCAAGGACGACGCCCTCCACCTCGACGGCTGGCGGCTGGACGTCCTCGCGGTCGAGCACCACATCGCCGACCGGGTTCGCATCACCGAACCGATCAGCCTTCCGGCCCAGGCGGGGGAGGAGCCCCGATGACCGCCATCCAGCTCGCCATCGGCGCCCTGATGGCGCTGGTCAACGCCTTGTTCGTGGCGGCGAGCTCGCCCTGATCTCGGTGCGCCGCAGTCAGAGCCCCGCGCCCGTGAAAGCAACAAGCGGGCGCGGATGACCCTGTGGGGTCTGCAACACCTCTCTGCGGTGATGGCCACCGCCCAGCTCGGCATCACCGCGTCCTCGCTGGTGCTGGGCGCGGTCGCCTAGCCGTCCATCGCGCACCTGCTGGAGCCCGGCTTCGAGGCGGCCCACATACCGCGGTCTGGTGCACCCGATCGCGTTCGTCATCGCGCTCAGCCTGGCGGCGTACCTGCACATGCTGGTCGGGGAAATGGTCCCCAAGAACATCGCCCTGGCCGCACCGGTCCCCACCGCGCTAATCCCCGCCCCGCCGCTGGTCGCCCTCACCCGGGCGCTCAGGCCGGTCATCTTCGGCATCAACGCCTTCGCCAGCGCCCTGCTGAAGCTGCTGCGCGTCGAGCCGAAGGACGAGGTCGAGTCCACCTTCACCGACGATCAACTGGCTCGCATGGTCGTCGACTCCAGCGAGGGCGGCCTGCTCTTGCCCGCCGACGGCGAACGGCTGCGTGACGCGCTGGAGCTCGGCACCCGACCGGTCGGCGAGATCCTCGTTCCCGCGCAGCGGATGCACACCATCACCCCGGCTGCGCTGGAGCGGACCGCGGCCGAGGCGGGCTACTCCCGCTTTCCGGTCACGGGCCAGGACGGCGCCCTCCTGGGGTACCTGCACATCAAGGACACCCTCGGCCTCACCGACCGCGACCGGCCCTTCCCACGCGTCGCACTGCACCTGGTCACCCAGGTTCGCATCGACACGCCACTGGACGACACCCTCGCCGCCCTGCGGGCCGACGGCAGCCACCTCGCCGCCGTCCTCGGCGAGGGCGGCAAGGTGAGGACGCCCGCGCCCGCACAGCACGCGAGAACGCCCGGCAGGGGGGAGGTCGTCGTTCCCGATGAACCTCTGTGGGAGCCGGTCTGGAAGCGGCCCCGGAAGCCGAAGCCGAAGGCAAAGAAGAAGGAGGAACCAGGCAGAGCCGGATCGGCAAACGCGGCCACGCGCCGCGATGCCCGCGCCCTGTCCCGGGTGCGGCTCCCACGCCTGGCTGTGGTGACGATGCCGGGCACCGCCCACCGGGTGGAACCCGCGATGTTCGGCACCCGGTGCACGATGCGGCCGGTCGCGAGCAACGGGGAGCAGAGCTGATGGCGGGGAATCACCTGTGCTGTCCTTGCCGCACGGCACCACCGCAGTCCAGTGCCGTTGGGGGGCAATGTCGCCTACCTCGAGGGCCGAAGTCTCAGCCGAACCGGGCGGCAAGGCGCCGGTAGAGGGCCGGGGCCATTCCGTGCACCCGGGCGGGCAGGCACAGCCAGCCCGGCACGTACACCTCGTGCGTGCCCCGTCGGATAGCGCGCCGCACGGCGTCCGCCACGCGCTCGGGCGGCACCGCCTTTGGCCTCCTGCGCGTGTAGGGCGTGCCCCGGCGGTCGAAGAAGGGTGTCTCCACGACGCCCGGGATGACCAGGGTGACCCCTACGCCGGTGCCGTGCAGTTCGTATCGCAGGGCGTCGGCGAATACGGCGAGTGCCGCCTTGGCGGCGGAGTACACGGCCTCGCCCCGAACGCCGAGAGCGCCTGCCACGGACCCGATGAGCACCACTCGTCCGGAACCGGCTCCCACCATGTGCGGCAGCAGGTGCCGTACCAGCCGCACCGTGGAGAGCAGGTCGACGTGGATGACCTCGTCGATGGCGGATTCAGGCATGTCGCTGAACTGACCGGCCCAGCCGATTCCGGCACCGGCCACCAGTACGTCTACCCGGCCGACCTGGTCGAGGGCGAAGTCGGCCAGCCGGCGGTCGGCTCCCGCCGCAGTGAGATCCGCCGGAAACGCCGCGGCGAAGGTGTCCGTCGCGACACCGTCCAGGCGCGTGGTGTCGCGGCCGTTCAGCACCAGCCGCCAGCCGTCCTGAGCCAGCCCGCGCGCCACGGCCGCGCCGATGCCCGACGAGGCACCAGTCACCACCGCTGTCCTCTGGCGTGCCCAGCTTTCAGGGCTCGAGTGAATGGGGGAGAGGTTCGGTGACACATCCAGCGACAGTTTCTGCGACATGTCGGCTTATCCGTTCCCGTTTCCGCGGGTTCCTTTGACCTGGGCGGTGTATGTGAGCGTCATGAGGAGCAGCCCTCCGGCCAGGTTACCCGCGCCGGCCAGGAGGAGGTTGGAGCCGACGTCCGTGTAGGAGACCGTGTCGCCCAGCCATACGCCGAACAGCAGGTGCAGGCCGGAGGCGACGACGTGGTCGAACGGTCCGCGGGCGAGGAAGAAGCCGACCACGTAGGCCAGGATGATGCGGCTCCCGGTCGACTCGGCGGCGTGGAGCAGGTACGACAGCAAGGTCAGCAGCGTCCCGGCCGCGAGTCCGCGGGTGAAGGTCGCCAGACCGCTCTTCGTGGAAATGTCCCGGGCCGCTTCGGCGAGGGCGTCGTGCGCTCCCGGAGGGAGCGTCCCCTCCACCGAGAAGATCGCGGCCATGACCGCTCCGCCCACGAGGTTGAGCACGAGTACGACGCCCCACAGCCGGCCCAGCTGGATCCAGGCCGAGCGCTGGTGCCGGTCGATCGCCGTGGCGACCGGGCCGAAGAAGTTCTCGGTGAACAGTTCGGAGCGGCCGACCACAACGAAGACCACGCCGATCCCGAAGGCGAGCGCACCGATGAGATGAGCCAGCGCTGACCCCAGCCGGGGCCTGGCCAGTTCCTCCGCCATGGCGAACGCCACGATGCCGAACACGATGGTGGTACCGGCGCCGAACCCGGTGGACGTCTTCTCCAGCAGGGGCATGGTCAGACGTCGCTCGCCTTCCTCCTCGGCGCGGTGATAGATCTCCAGGGGCGCTGGTGGTTGGGCCATGGACGCCTCCTACCCGGACGGGTGCGGGCACGGGCCTGCCGGTGTCGTTCGGTGCCCGAAGTTCACCCGTAGAGGTCAACCCCGGCTGGCCGCACCGGGCTGTCGGGGGTCCCGCCTGAGCTGCAGGCTCGTGCCGGACGTGTCTGCGCACGCCGCTGACCGGCAGTGGTGCGCGGGAGGCGACGCCATGTGAACATCTGGCCACCGCGATCACCGGCCGCCCCCTGCAGCCGGTTTTGCGTCGGCACTGCCCGGGAGTCCTTCCGCCACGACCTGTTCGGGCGTCACCCGACGAGACAGGAAGCGTCAGGGACTGTGTTCAGAGCGGTGCGGTCTGCCCGCGCTGGCCGACGAGCACTGAACCGCCCCGGCTCGAAGGACGGCACCGGAACTTTCCCGGCGGCGAAGCTGATGTCGCTGGTGGGTGGCATGGTCGCGGGCGCCGACAGCATCGAGGACATGGACCGGCTGCGGCACGGCGCGATGCCCCGCCTGTTCACCGGAGTGCGGGCCCCGTCCACGCTCGGCTCGTTCCTGCGCTCCTTCACCCACGGCCACGTGAAGCAACCGCACGCCGTGGCCCGCCGGTTGCTGCCCCGTCTCGCGGCGTACACTCCGCTGCTGCCCGGCGCGGACCAGGTCGCCTACGTGGACATCGACGACACCATCCGCCGCACCCACGGTTACGCCAAGCAGGGCGCCGGATACGGATACAGCAAGGTCAAAGGGCTCAACGCGCTGCTCGGCGTCGTCTCCACACCAGGGACGGCCCTGACCACTCTCGCGGAGGTCCGTTCATGGCATCGTCCCTGGTGACTGGTGAACCCTTGGCTTCACCAGGTTTCCACAATCGGCCATCCGAATGGTTGCCTGCGACGACAGCCTCTGAAGGCGGCTCCGCTCCGGGGGCATCTGCTGGCAACGCCATGTGGTTTCTACGGCCCCGCGCTAGTCTCCCCATGGCGGATGCATCGCCCACCACATTCTGCCGATCTGTCAGAAAAGTCGGCATCAGGTCAGCATCCGTCCTGCCACAGCTGCCTACAGACGCCCACACTTGGAATCACGGACGGCCAAGGAGGCGCCTGTGCAGCAGCATCCGAGGCGCCGTGCTGCCAGAGATCCTGGTAGCTGGACAGGCTGACAGCCGGTCCCGGCGCCCGGGACCGATGGAGCGGGTTTCCCCTGGTCAGCGTACCCTTCCTCGTGGCTTCAGCGGCGTCTCAGGCAGAGTCGGCGCGCGCAGCGGGGCGCCGTCGTAGCCCTTCACCTCGCCGAAACGGGTGCCCTTCGCCCAGTCGTCGCGAGCCCGCACGATCTCCTCCTGGGTACGCCCGACGAAGTTCCACCACATACCACGCGATCGACGGTTCTTCCCAGGTCAGAGGTATCGAACACCCTCGGGCGTCAGCAAAAGGTCAGCATCGGACGCCGAGGAGACAGCACCACATGGCAGCACGCACGCTCGCCCGCGGTATGGGCACCTTCTTCAAGGATTGCGAGCACCCTGAATCCCGTTGGTCGAAGTGCCCGCACGAGTACAAGGTCCGGTACCGCAGTGCGGCGGGCAAGCAGACGGAGGAGTCCGGTTTCGGGACTCAGGACAAGGCGATCGCGCGTTTGACGGAGGTCTACAGCCAGAAGAAGGCGGCGCCGCAGTCACAGTCGAAGGCGGAGCGCATTCAGAAGTACGGGACGATGCGGTTCGAGGAGTACGTTGAGGAGTGGAAGGCCGGGCAAAGGCACTTGGCTGTCTCGTCTCTACGACACCTCGACTCGCTGTTGGAGCATCATCTGTACCCGGCACTCGGCGGATGAACTCCTTCGACCACAAGGTGGTCGACGGCTTCATCCGCATCATGGAGCGCAACGGCGCTGGTGTGGCCACCCAGTCCAACGCTTTCGACAAGCTGCGCACGGTGCTCCTCGACGCGCATCGGCTCGGAATCTTCTCCGACAACCCGTTGGAAGGCGTCAAGCCGCCACAGTACGACCCTGCTCGGGCGGTGATCCCGTCCCTTGAGCAGTTGCGATCGATACGAACCGCAGGTGACGACGCCTTCACACTGGTCATTGACCTGATGAGCGGCTGCGGCCTGCGCAACGGCGAGGCGTACGCGGTGAACCTGAACAACATCGTGGCCGATGACGTGTATCGGATCACCGAGCAGGTCGTGCTGTCGACCCGGCGGTACGGGCCACTCAAGCACCGCAAGGCGGGGGAGTACCGCGATGTGCCCCTGCCTGCTCGGATCAGGGAGACGATCCAGTGGTATGCCGAGAAGCACGGCACGGTAGACGGCTACCTGCTGCGGCAGGCAACCGACCCTCGCAAGCCCTATCCGCATTGAGAGGTGTGCAAGCTGAAGTTGCTGGTCACGGGGCTGGTGTGCGTGGG
>NZ_JAVFVX010000074.1:0-38096 GCF_033441795.1 Streptomyces sp. ADMS
CCCCCTACGGCCCTGAACGGGCCTTGTCCTCAAACGCCGGACGGGCTGGGGGTGCCCGGCCGTGTAGGGGGTGCGGGCCGGTGTTGGGGGTGCGGGGGGTGCTGGGGGATGTGGGCCGCGCTGGAGGGGCTGGGGGTGCCGGCCGCGCTGGGGGTGCCCGGCCGTGTAGGGGGTGCGGGCCGGTGTTGGAGGGGCTGGGGTGCGGGCGGGCTGTGGTGTGCGGGCCGCGCTGGAGGGGCTGGGGTGTGCGGGCGGCTGGGGGCGCCCGGCCGTGCTGGAGGTGCGGGCCGGTGTGGGAGGTGCGGGGGGTGCGGGCCGGTGTTGGGGGATCGACCCGTGCCTGAGGGGTGCCGCCTGGGTTGTAGAAGCGGCGGGGCGGGTGGGTGGGGGAGAGCGCTGGGCCACAGGGTGCCTTGGGCGCGGCTCGCTGGAAACCCGTTTTCGTGGTTCTGGGGCCACCTGGGAGAATGGACCGGTCAGCCGTCCTACCGTACCGGCTGACCTTGAGGAACTCTCAGAAAAAGAGGACGTGCCGATCGTGGCTCAGAGCACCGAGACCACCGACTGGGTCTCCCGTTTCGCGGATGAGGTCATCGAGGAGTCGGAGCGTCGAGCCCCCGGGAAACCTGTCGTCGTCGCGTCCGGGCTGTCTCCCTCCGGGCCCATTCACCTGGGGAATCTGCGCGAGGTCATGACCCCGCATCTTGTCGCCGACGAGATCCGGCGCCGGGGGTTCGAGGTCCGGCACCTGATCTCCTGGGACGACTACGACCGTTACCGCAAGGTGCCCAACGGGGTCGACGGTGTGGACTCCTCCTGGAGCGAGCACATCGGACGGCCGCTGACCTCCGTACCGGCGCCCAAGGGGTCCACCCACCCCAGCTGGGCCGAGCACTTCAAGGCCGCGATGGTCGACGCGCTCGCCGAGCTCGGTGTCGAGTTCGACGGGATCAGCCAGACCGCGCAGTACACCTCGGGTGTCTATCGCGAGCAGATCCTGCACGCCATGAGGCACCGGGGTGACATCGACGCGATCCTCGACCAGTACCGGACCAAGAAGGCCCCCGGCAATCCCGGCAAGAAGCCTCAGCAGTCCCAGAAGCCTGTCGACGACGCCGAGCTCGAGGCCGCCGAAGGGTCCGGGGCCGCCGGGGAGGACGACGGGAGTTCCGGGTCCGCCGGGTACTTTCCGTACAAGCCCTTCTGTGGTGGGTGCGGCAAGGACCTCACCACCGTCACCGCCTACGACGACGACACCACCGAGCTGGCGTACACCTGCACCGCCTGCGGGTTCTCCGAGACCGTACTGCTGAGCGAGTTCAACCGCGGCAAGCTGGTCTGGAAGGTCGACTGGCCGATGCGCTGGGCGTACGAGGGCGTGATCTTCGAGCCGAGCGGTGTCGATCACTCGTCTCCGGGGTCCTCGTTCCAGGTCGGCGGGCAGATCGTCGGCAGTGTCTTCGGCGGCGAGCAGCCGATCGGGCCCATGTACGCCTTCGTCGGCATCAGCGGCATGGCCAAGATGTCCAGCAGCAAGGGCGGCGTGCCCACGCCCGGCGACGCGCTGAAGATCATGGAGCCGCAGATCCTGCGCTGGCTGTACGCCCGCCGGCGGCCCAACCAGTCGTTCAAGATCGCCTTCGACCAGGAGATCCAGCGGCTCTACGACGAGTGGGACAAGCTCGACGCCAAGGTCGCCGACGGCTCCGCGCTGCCGGCGGACGTCGCCGCGCACTCGCGTGCGGTCCGTACCGCCGGGGGCGAACTGCCGCGTACGGCACGGGCGTTGCCGTACCGGACGTTGGCCTCCGTCGCCGACATCACCGCCGGTGCCGAGGACCAGACGCTGCGGATTCTCGGTGAGCTGGACCCTGCCGATCCGCTCTCCTCGCTCGACGAGGTGCGGCCCCGGCTCGACAAGGCCGAGGCATGGATCAACACGCAGGTGCCGGCCGATCAGCGGACCGTTGTGCGTGACGAGCCCGACACCGAGCTGATCAAGTCCCTCGACGAGCAGGGGCGGCAGTCGTTGCGGCTTCTCGCGGACGGACTTGCCGACAACTGGTCGCTCGACGGGCTCACGCATCTCGTCTACGGCGTGCCCAAGGTCCAGGCCGGCTTCTCCGCCGACGCCACGCCGAAGGAACTCCCGGCCGAGATCAAGGTCGCCCAGCGCACGTTCTTCGCCCTGCTGTACCACCTGCTCGTCGGGCGGGACACCGGTCCCCGTCTGCCCACGCTGCTCCTTGCTGTGGGGCAGGAGCGGGTGCGCGGGTTGCTCGGGGAGTAAACCGTTCCTTTTGTGAAGACAGGGGTCCCGGCGTGTTACGCCGGGACCCCTGTCGTTGATGCCTGCTGCATCCCCTGAAACCGGGCTGATTGTTGTAGATGGTGATCTGTTGGTGAAATCTGCATGCGAACATCAAACTCTTTTCCTCCGAACTCCCGTTGGTATATGTTCGCTTCGCCGCACAGGGGCCCCAAAGCCTTCTGCGTGTCACACGTGAACAGCCCAGGCGAACGGGGAGCCTGGCGCGTCAGTCATCGCTGACCGCCTCTCGGGCATACACGACGGGGAAAAAAACATTCATATGCAAACAGCGTTCTGGAGCAGGCGCCGTGTTCTCGGCACTCTCGCAGGCATAACCGCTGCCACCGCCTCACCCATGGTCCTGGCTCCAGTGGCCCGCGCCGCCACCACGGAGGGCGAGACGCCCGGTCCGCTGGCGCTGCCGGACACTGACCGGGCGAAGGTCGTCAAGGCGTGGCACAACGGCGGAGAGGCCGTCAAGGCAGCCGCGGCCGACGCGCTCTACGGCACCGACGCGGACATTCAGACCTTCCTGACCGAGACGCTCGCGAGGACGACCGCGGAGGACAACCGCGTCGCCGTCGCCACCTACCTGGCCAAGGCGGGCACGGGACTGCGCCGTGAGGCCGTAGAGGCCCTCAACAACGGCGACAGTGACATCGCGGCCTTCCTCGACGGCGGCTACAAGTCCGCCCTGGTCGAGGACCTCCAGGTGGCCACGGCCACCGTCTCGAACGTCGGGGGCAAGGCGGTCAAGCGGGACGCCTCCGCCGCCCTGGACGTGGGCACCCGGGCGGCTCTGGGCGACTTCCTCACCGAGGGGCAGTTCACCGCCCGCCAGGAGGACATGCAGGTGGAGATCGCCACCCTGCTGTTCAACGGCGGTCCCGAGGTGCAGAAGTACGCCGACCGGGCCCTCAGCGGCACTGCGACGGACCTGCAGTGGTTCCTCGACACCGGCCAGCACATCGCCCGCGCCCGGGACCAGGAGTCGGCGACGATCGAGGAACTCGTCGCCGTGGTCGAGCGGGAGGGCAGGCGTGCGCAGTCCCAGACCGACCTGGCCGTCGAAGCCTCCGAGCGGGCGAAGACCGCCGCGCTGAAGGCGAAGGAGGCCGCCGAGAAGGCGGCTGCGGAAGCCGACGCGGCCAAGGACGACGTACAGAAGGCCGGCGCTGCGGCCCGCAAGGCGGCCAGTGCCGCCAAGGGCGCGGCGAATGCCGCCCGCAACGCGATCAGTGCCTCGCACGCCGCCATCACCGCGTCACGTCGGGCCTCCTGGGCCGCGACCGCGGCCGCCCAGGCCGCCGCGACCGCCGGTAACGCCGCCTCCCGTGCGTACAACGCGGCGATCGGCGCGTCCAAGGACGCCTCCAAGACAGCGGCGGCAAAGGACGCCGCCGTCGCGGCCCGCAACGCCGCCGCCAAGGCGCGCTCGGCGGCGACCGCCGCCAACTACGCGGCGGTCGCCGGTGAACAGGCGGCCAACGCCGGTGCCTCGGCCGCCTCCGCGTCCCGCAACGCGGCCGCGGCCGCCGCCGCCTCGGCGCAGGCCGCCGCCGCCTCGGGCGCGGCGCAGGCCGAGGCCGCGGAGGCCAGGCGTCAGGCCGCGATCGCCAGCAGCGCCGCGAACCGCGCCACCAACGCAGCCTCCGCCGCACAGGCACTGGCCAGCGCGGCCGCGACGGCGGCGCGCACGGCGCGCGACGCCGCCAACTCCGCGGCGGCACACGCCGAGAAGGCGGCGGACGCGGCTGACGAGGCGGTCAAGTACGCAGGCCAGGCGCTCGACTACGCGAACAAGTCCACTGCCCACGCCGCCGAGGCGGTCAAGGCCGCCAACACCGCCACCAAGGCCGTCGAGGACGCCATCGCGGTGGAGAAGGCCGCGCGGGACGCGGAGTTGGCGAGGCTGGAAGAGGACAAGCTGCAGGGTCTCGACGAGGCCAGACTGCTTGCCGAGATCGAGGCGGAGGAGAAGGCCGAGTACGAGAACAAGCGCACGCAGGCGCAGCAGACCGAGCAGGCCGTCAAGGACCTGATCACCGGTGCCGAGCAGGCCCTGGCAGGCAGCAACCTGGCACTGGCCGCCACCCTCGGCCGCAAGGCCGCCGTCGGCCTCGTGCAGTCGCAGGGTGCCTGGACCCGGGAGGCCGCGCAGTTCGCCCTGTCCGGCACCGAAGCCGACGTACACGCCTGGGTCGACACCGACCGGTCTCTCGCTCAGGGGCAGGACGACCGCGAGACCGCCCTCCACCTCGCCCGGATCTCCGCCCCCAACATCGGACAGGCGGCGTACGCGGCGCTGGCGAGTGACGCCTCCGACGCAGCGCGGAACTTCCTTACCACGGGGGCGATCGAGGCCGCCGCGGACGACTACCGCGTCAACATCGCCCGCATCCTCAATGACAGACCCGGTTCCGCCGTCAAGGCGGCCGCCCAGGCCGCGCTCGACACGAACACCGCGCAGGCGCTGCAGGACTTCTTCGACACCGTCTACCCGGACGCGATCCGGGAGGACGACGCGGTCGCCGTCGCGACGCTCCTCAACAGCGGCGGTGCCTACACCAAGGCACACGCCGAGGTCGCCCTGGAGGGTCCGACGTGGTTCCGCCGAAACTTCGTCCACCTCGCCCAGTTCAAGACGGCCCAGCTCGACTACGACTCGGCAGCCCACATCGCGGCGATCCGCGGTGCGATCGCGGCAGCGGCGAAGATCGCGCAGAAGGCGCAGGAGGACGCGGCGCTGGCGTCGAAGGCGGCGGCGGAGGCCCGTCAGGCGGCGGCCGAGGCGGCGCAGTGGGCGAACAGGGCCTTGGCTTCGAAGGAGAAGGCCGCGGGCTACGCCACTGAGGCGCGGAACTACGCCGACGCGGCCGACAAGTCCGCCGCCGACGCCCGGGCCTCGGCGAGCACCGCCAAAGCGGCGGCGGCGACCGCACGTGGCGCGGCCCGTTCGGCGAACTACTCGGCGAACAGGGCGATCGACTCGGCTCGCTCCGCCCTTCAGTCCGCCTACAGTGCCCAGGCCTCGGCCGCGAGCGCCCGTCAGTCCGAGCTCCAGGCGGGCCGGGACGAGCGGACGGCGGCTGCCGCGGCCAGCGACGCCCGCCGCATCGTAGTCGTGAAGCGGAGGGCCGAGGCGGCGGAGGCCGCGCGCAAGGCCGCCGAGGACGCCGCGAAGGCCCGGGAGAGCGGGAAGGACCCGGCCGACAGCTCGACCAACGACAAGGTCAACTCGAACGGCACCAGCGGCGACAGTGACGAGTGGTGGAACGACGCCGGGTTCTACGCCGACGCGTTCAACTGGATCAGCATCGGCACCGGGTTCATCGCCGCCGGCCTCGGCCTCGCGAGCCTCTGGTTCCCCCCGCTGGCCCCCTTCGCGGCGGCCTTCGGCTGGATATCCGTCGCGACCGGCGGAGTCAGCGCCGTGTTCACGGGTATCGAGAACGGGTTCGACAGTATCGAGTTCGCCACCGCCGCCATGGGAGCATCCCTGGGTCTCCTCACCTTCGGCCAGTCCAAGTGGATCGGTTCGGTCACCGAAGGATTGGTGTCTCCCCTGACCCAGAAGATCACGCAGGGCGGCTCCGACCTCATTTCCCCGGTCACCGGTCTCATCGGGTCGCTCTTCGGATAGGCGGGCAGCGTCCCGTATGCCGACAGGCAGGAGCCGGTGTCCGTCGCCGGCCCCTGTGTCTCCTCTCGAAAGGACACCGCGCTCGTGCTCGCGTCCCTTGCCGTCGGGTGGCTGTGGCTGATGGCCACGGCGGCCACCGTGGTCCACTGCTCTGCCATGGCGAAGTGGATCCCCCTCCCGAAGTTCCGGACGGTTTATCCGGTCATCATCGTGGGGTGTGGCATCGGCGCGGTCGCGGTCGGCCGGTTCCGCGGGTTCGAGCTGACAGCCATGCTCGCTCTGTACGCGTTCGCCCTGATCGGACTGACAATCGGGCTGTTGCCGAGCCGCAAGCTGTTCATGACGTACGCCCGCGAGATCGGTGAGGGCGTGACGCGGGAAAAGTACGACATCCCGAGCTGGCAAATCGTGTTCTGCGTATTCGCCGTGATCGCCATGCTCGTCGCCGCATTCGCATTGACACGGTGATATCCGGGCGGATCGTTGCCTGAATCTCCATAAGAAACCGTAACGCAGAAGCATTTCAAGATGCGTGCACGAGGCGGGGCTACTCGTATGCCTCTGTCGTGTCGCACGTCGAATGTGGGGGTACTGCGCATTAATTTCGGTGCCCTCACACCCGCGCGCAAAAACACTTCGGATATCTGCCGGAGCGGACAAGTGAGGATTGCAATGAAGGTACGTGCCGTAGAGCCGGCGAAGGCCCACCGGAAGAGACTCATAGGCACCGCGCTGGCGGCCGCGGCAGCGGGCGCCCTGGCCTGGGTCACGGTGGCGGACGGCGCCCCCGCCCAGGAGAGCACCGGCTCCGGGCCGGTCGTGTCCGTCGCGGACGAGGCCCCGGGTTACGCGGTGGAGAACTTCAACTACCCGCAGGCGGACAAGATCCTCGCGGAGAAGAACATCGTGCTCAAGCGCGGGGACGGTCACATCACGCTGGCCGACTGCGTGACCGGCACCGGCCAGCTCGAGGTCATGGCGCGAGACCGGAGCAAGGTCTGTTTCGACGTCAAGGGCACCTCCGGCTGGCTGACCCTGGAGCTTCCCTCCGTCTACCTCATCAAGGGCAACGACTACACCACTCAGGCCGACATGACTGTCGACACCGAGGAACAGACGTACGACATCGAGAAGAACACCTGGACCCCGGTCGGCGAGACCGCGGACGAGCAGACCCGCAAGTGGACGCTCGTCGAGCTCAGGACCTCCAAGTAGCGCCCAGCCGAGTCCTCCTGTCAGATCTGCCACCAAGGAACCCATTCATGCGACACACCAGACCCGTGCGCCTCGCCGCACTGGCCGCCACCCTGACCCTCGGCTCCGCAGCGCTCGCCGCCGGCTCCGCCGCCGCTGTCACCGGCCCCGCAGCCCCCTCCTCCGACACCACCTACGCGTACACCGCGCAGGTCACCGTCGGCGACCACGACCGCGGCTGCTCCGGCGTCCTCGTCGACCGCGAATGGCTGCTCACCGCCGCCAGCTGCTTCGTCGACAACCCGGCCGCCGGCCTCACCGTGCCCGCGGGCAAGCCCGCCCTCAGGACCACCGCGACCATTGGCCGCGCCGACCTGTCCGGCACCGGCGGCGCCGTCCGCCAGATCGTCGAGCTGGTCCCCCGTACCGACCGCGACGCGGTGCTGGCCCGGCTCAACCGCCCGGTCACCAACGTCAGTCCGGTCGCCCTGGCAACCGCCGCGCCCACCGCCGGTGAGGAGCTCACCCTGGCCGGGTTCGGCCGCAGTACGACCGAGTGGGCGCCGCTCAGCCTGCACACCGGCGCCTTCTCCGTGGACGCCTCCACCGCCACCTCCGCCACGCTCACCGGCAAGGACGGCGCGGCCGCCTGCATGGGCGACACCGGCGGCCCCCTGGTGCGCACGGTCAACGGCACCGCCCAGCTGGCTGCCCTGAGCAGCCAGTCCTACCAGGGCGGCTGCTTCGGCATCGACACCGCCGAGACCCGCACCGGTGGCATCGCCACCCGCGTCGACGACCTCGCCTCCTGGGTGAACTCCAGGACCGGCGCCGTCCGCATCACCGACTTCAACTGTGACGCCGTTGAGGACATCGCGGTCTCCGACCCGCGTGCCACCGTCGGCGGCGACGCGGCCGCGGGCGTCGTACGGATCGTCTACGGCGGCGGCAAGGGCACCGCAGAGATCAACCAGGACCTCGACTGGGTGCCCGGTGGCGCCGAGCCCAGCGACTGGTTCGGCGAGTCTCTTTCCACCGTCGACTACGACGAGGACGGCTGCACCGACCTGGTCGTCGGCACCCCCGCGGAGGACATCGGCACCGTCGTCGACGCCGGAATGGTCGACATCCTGCACGGCGCCCCCGGCGGCCTCGGCACCGGCACCAGGAAGAACACCCACCTGGAGCAGGGCTCCGGCACCGGCGGCATCCTCGCCTCGCCCAGTGAGACCGGCGACCGCATGGGCGACTCCGTCGCCGCCGGCACCACCGCCACGGGCGAACCGTTCGTGGTGATCGGCGTCCCCGGTGAGGCGGTCGGCACCGTCGCCAAGGCCGGCGCTGCCTTCTACGTGCACGGCACCACCAGCGTCACCATCAACCAGGACAGCGCCGGCGTTCCCGGCGCGGTGGAGGCCAACGACGGCTTCGGCGGCGCGGTCGCGGCCGACCCCAACTTCTTCGCCATCGGCGCGCCCGGCGAGGCCATCGGCGCGGACGCCGGCGCCGGCAACCTGGCCGTGTTCTCACACACGCTGACCTCCGCGGGAATGCCCACGCCGAAGTTCGGCCTCGACCAGGACCTCGACACGGTCTCCGGCGGCGCCGAGGCGGGCGACCAGTTCGGCTACTCCCTGGCCCTGGCCCCCTATCGCCCCTCCGGCGCGGCCAGTGCCAGCGAGTCGATCCTGGCGGTCGGCGCGCCCGGCGAGGACCTCACCATCGCCGGCGTCGCCAAGGCCGACACCGGCACCGTCCTCACCTTCCGTATCACCGCCGCCGGCACCTACACCCAGCTCAACGCCATCTCCCAGGGCACCGGCGACGACGACGTCGCCGGCACCTCCGAGGCCGGCGACCGCATGGGCGTCGCCCTGTCGGCCATCAACACCGCGCCGCGTGCCGTCAGTACCACGGCGACGATGAAACTGGCCGTCGGCGACCCCAACGAGGCCATCGGCACCGCCGACAACGCGGGCGCCGTCCACACCTTCTCCCTGCTGGGCGCCCCCGGCGCGAACGACCGCTGGCTGGAGGTGGGCGACGGTGACGGCATCCCCGGCACCCCCGGCGCCGCCCAGCAGCTCGGCAGCAGCATCCACTACACCGGCACCAAGCTGTACGTGGGCATGCCGCTCGGCCCCAACACCTACGGCACCCTTTACGCCCTGCCCCACTCCAACGTCACCGCCGGCGGCACCGTCGCCGCCGTGACGGTCTACCAGCCCGGCACCGGCGGCCTCCCGGCCGTCGGCGACCGCTTCGGCTTCGCGGCCCGCTAGGACCCGCGGATACGAAGGCTGGGGCGCCCCGGAGTTCTCCGGGCGCCCCAGCCTTCGTACAGCGGTAGACGTGTGCAGGTTGAAAGGGACTACGCGATGTGGTCGTCCTGCAGCTCCGCCGTGTGGCGGTTGGTGAAGCGGTTGACCATCCGGTCGGCCTCGCGCTGCGGGATCATGGTGCCGTACGTCGCTTCCACATCACCCCTGAACTGGCCCGAGGTCGGGTAGCTGCCGTCTATCGACTTCTTGAAGACCAGGTAGTAGTCCTCCTCCGTCGGCTCCGGGCTGCCGCCGCCCGCCCCCATCTCACGGGTGCGGCCCGGGCCGGCCGGGATCGGGAAGGTACCGGTGTCCTCCGGAGAGGGCTCCGGCGCGGAGACCGGCGGCTCCTCGTACTGCTGCGGGAACATCCGCTGCTCGAAACGCTGCTGCTCGAAACGCTGTTGCTCGTCGAGACGCTGTTGCTCCTCGAACTGCTGCTGGGCCTCGTACTGCTCGTACTGTTCGGCCTGCCGCTGCTCGTCGTACCACTCGTTGTACGCGGTCTCGGGGTCGTAGGTCGGGTCGTACCCGCCCTGATACGCGATGGCCCGGGGGTCCCGCGCCTGGAGCCACGGATTCTGGGGCTCGGCCTGGTCCGGCTGCCCGGGGCGTTCGCCGCCCTCGGGAGCGGGGCGCTGCTCCTGGGCGGGCGCCGGGTTGGTCTGTACGGCGGGCGCCGCCTCCGGGGTGCGCGTGCTCGCGCCCTGGTCGCCTGCCGCCAGGGCAGGCTGCGGAGCCGGGGCCGGAGGCAGCAGTGCCGGTTCGATGCCCGCCGCGGCCAGGCCCGAGGCGGCCGTCTCCGCGAGCGGGACGCCGTAGCGCGCCAGGCGCAGCGGCATCAGGGACTCCACCGGGGCCTTGCGCCGCCAGGCCCGGCCGAAGCGGGCGTGCAGGCGGGCCTGGTAGACGAGACGTTCCTGCTCCAGCTTGATGACCTGGTCGTAGGAGCGCAGCTCCCACAGCTTCATCCGGCGCCAGAGGAGAAACGTCGGCAGGGGGGACAGCAGCCAGCGGGTCAGGCGGACGCCCTCCATGTGCTTGTCCGCCGTGATGTCCGCCATCCGGCCGATGGCGTGCCGGGCCGCCTCCACCGAGACCACGAACAGGATGGGGATGACGGCGTGCATGCCGACGCCCAGCGGGTCCGGCCAGGCCGCCGCGCCGTTGAACGCGATCGTCGCCATCGTCAGCAGCCACGCCGTCTGGCGCAGCAGCGGGAACGGGATCCTGATCCAGGTGAGGAGAAGGTCCAGGGCGAGCAGGACGCAGATGCCCGCGTCGATGCCGATCGGGAAGACGTACGAGAAGTTCCCGAAGCCCTTCTGGAGGGCCAGTTCGCGGACGGCGGCGTACGACCCCGCGAAGCCGATCCCGGCGATGACCACCGCACCGGCGACGACCACGCCGATGAGAACCCGGTGCATTCGTGTCAGCTGCAGTGGCGCGGCCACCCGTGCTCCCCTCCCAGTGCGTGTTGTTGCGCGCAACAGGGTGGCACATGTGTGCGGCGTACGTATTGCCGAGACAAAGTCAGTTCTTCTTCGATGCCGAGGAAGAAGGCGACGTGGATGCCGACCCGGCGGATGCCTTTGACGAAGACGCGCTCGGCTTCGCCGATGAACTCGCCGACCCCGTAGGGGAGTTGGAGGGAACGGGGGTGGCCGCGCCGCCCTCGCCGTTCTCCGACGACACCTTCGCGACGGCCTCCTTGACGGCCTTCGCCGCGGCCTTCGCCAGACTGTCCGCGCTCGGCGTCTTCTCGCCCGCGAGCCCGGCACCGTTGTAGTCGAGGGTCACGACGACGTTCTCGGCCCGGACCACGACCGTCTGCTGCCGGAAGGACCCTTCCTTCTTCTTCAGGTCGTAGCGCACCGACGTCGCGTCGTCGCCCGCCCCGGCAACCGGCTCCGAGGCGACGTTCTTCGCACCCGCCACCGACTGGGCGTCCTCCACCTGGCTCTCGTAGTACGCCTGCGCCAGCTCGTTGCCGGAGCCGCGCGTGGCGGTCGACTCGAAGCGCAGCAGGGACACGTTCAGCCAGCGGAACTGGGAACCCTTCACACCGTTGTTGACGAGGCTCGTCCAGGAGCAACTGCCGCGCGTCGAGACGTCGTTGGACGAACCTTCCTTGCCCGACTTCACACCCTTCGGGACGAGGTCCTCCAGCGTCTTCGTCGTCAGTACCGCGCACGGTTCCGGAAGCTTCTGGTACGCCGCCGCCTGCACGGTCGGAGACGCGCTCACCGTCTCGCCCGCACCGGTGCTCGTCCCCTTCGCCGCGTCGTCGGCGGAACCGGATCCCGACCCGGAACCGGACCCCGAGTCGGAGGAGCAGCCGGCAGCCACCAGGAGGAGGACGGGGACGCCAGTGAGGGCGGCGAGAGCGCGCCGGCGTCGCTTCGTCGTCACTGTGGCGGTCCGGCGGCGCTGGTCTCGCTGTGCGGGTCGGTGCATGGTTCCTTCACTCATCGCGCTGGGGTTCCTGCGGCTCTCGGTTCCTGCGGTCGGATCGGGTCCGAGGGGCCACGGTACGCGGTGAGCGGCGCACGCGGCCTTGCTTCGGTCCCTTCGCGGACGGCCGGTACGAGAGGACGCGGGCCGCCTCTCAGTCGAACGCGCCAGCGAACTGCGAGGCCAGTTTCCGCGCCCTGTCCTGCATTTCCTTGCTGTCCGGCGCCGTGCCGAGCGTCCTCGGCTGCTCGACGTACTCGATGGTCACGATGACGTTGGACGTGCGGAACGCCACAGTTACCGTGCGCTGCTGGGCCGTTGAACCGGCGGCGTTCAGCTCGTCGTCGAGGAACGCCTCGTCGCCGAGACCGTCGAGGAGACGGGGCTGCAGTGCGGCGGCCGACTCGGCGTCGGCGTCCGCGTCGGGGGAGACGGAGGCCGAGGCCGAGGCCGCGTTGGTGGAGGTGGAGGTGGCGGAGGCGGAAGGGGAGGCGGAGCCGGACGCGGAAGGGGACGCGGACTCGGTGGGGGTGGCGGAAGTGACGGGCTCGGGGAGGTCGGCGTCCGCCACCTTGATCGCGAAGAGCTCCGTCGCCTTGCTGTCGTCGCTCACGGAGTTGTCGTACGAAACGACCCGTTCGAGGTCGACGAGGAGATGGTCGGTGGCGTCCGTGGACTCCACCTTCCAACGGCAGCCGACCTTGCGGTCCGTGTTGTACGTCAGGGTCGACTCGCCCGCGTAGGCCTGCTCGCGCTGATCCTCGTCCGTGAGCTGTCCGATGCCGGGCAGCAGCGAGTCGAGGGCGTCGTTGCTGATCGCGCCGCAGGGCTCGGGGAGCGTGAGGTACCGGCCGGGCTGGGCCGCGGCGGTCGTGGTGCCGGCGTCGCCGGGCTTGGAGTCCTCGGCGGTGTCACCGCTGCCCGAGCCGCCGGTGCAGCCGGCCAGCAGCGCCGCGATGAGGGCGGCGACGCCGGGGACGTAGGCCTTCCGCTGCACGGTCAGGTTCCTCTCGACGATCTTTGCGGGGCGGTGCTTGCTCCAGTGTCCCCGCTGGTTAATCACTTGCCGCGCGGGGGCGTCACCGGCAGACAATGTGTATCGCACGCACCACCGTGAACGCCGGTCCGGCATCCCTTTCGTTGACCTTGGCGACGGTTTTGCGATTAGAGACTTCTGTTGGTTTTTCGGGGGAATGAGGGCGACATGTCGTACGTGGAAGTGCCGGGCGCGAAGGTTCCCATCCGTATGTGGGCCGATCCGGCGTCGGTCGAGGACGTCGCGATGCAGCAGCTGCGGAACGTGTCGACGCTGCCGTGGATCAAGGGTCTCGCCGTCATGCCGGACGTCCACTTCGGCAAGGGGGCGACCGTCGGGTCGGTCATCGCGATGCAGGGTGCGGTGTGCCCGGCCGCGGTGGGGGTGGACATCGGCTGCGGAATGTCGGCCGTCAAGACGTCGCTGACGGCCAACGACCTGCCGAGTGACCTGTCGCGGCTGCGGTCGAAGGTCGAGGAGGCGATTCCGGTGGGGCGGGGGATGCACGACAGTCCCGTCGATCCGGGGCGGCTGCATGGGTTCGTCACCGGGGGGTGGGACGACTTCTGGGGGCGGTTCGACGGGGTCGCGGAGGCGGTCAAGTTCCGTGAGGAACGCGCCACAAAGCAGATCGGAACGCTCGGCGGAGGAAACCATTTTGTCGAGGTGTGCACGGATACGGACGGACATGTCTGGCTGATGCTGCACTCCGGTTCCCGCAACATCGGCAAGGAACTGGCCGATTTCCACATAGGAGTGGCCCAGAAGCTCCCGCACAACCAGGGGCTGGTCGACCGCGACCTCGCCGTCTTCATCGCGGACACCCCGCAGATGGCGGCCTATCGCAACGACCTCTTCTGGGCGCAGGAGTACGCGAAGTACAACCGCTCGATCATGATGGCGCTCCTGAAAAACGTGATCCTCAAGGAGTTCCGGAAGGCGAAGCCGACCTTCGAACCCGAGATCAGCGCTCACCACAACTACGTGTCCGAGGAACGGTACGAAGGCATGGATCTCCTCGTCACCCGCAAGGGTGCGATCCGGGCCGGCTCCGGCGAGTACGGGATCATCCCGGGCTCGATGGGCACGGGTTCGTACATCGTGAAGGGCCTCGGGAACGAGAAGGCCTTCAACTCGGCGTCCCACGGTGCCGGTCGGCGTATGAGCCGTGCCGCGGCGAAGCGGCGCTTCTCGACGAAGGACCTGGAGGAGCAGACGCGGGGCGTGGAGTGCCGTAAGGACTCCGGTGTCGTGGACGAGATCCCGGGAGCCTACAAGCCGATCGAGCAGGTCATCGACCAGCAGCGGGATCTGGTGGAGGTCGTGGCGAAGCTGAAGCAGGTCGTCTGTGTGAAGGGCTGAGTGCGGGAGGCGTTCGTCCTCGCGTGTGCGGGGCCGGGCCTGGCGGCATGACTTCGGCGTGACCTCGGTCACGGATGCGTGCCGTCAGGTTCCTGTCCGGGGTTTGTCAGGGAGGCGCGATTCGATGGCGCCGCACGTCCTTGTCCCCCACCACGAGGAGCGTCGGCGCTGTGACAACTTCCCCTGCACACGAACCGGTTGAGGAAATCTCCGAGTTTCCCATGCCCCGGGATTCCGCCTGTCCGTTCAACCCGCCCCCGGAGCTGCTGAGGCGGGATGCCGAGGAACCGGTGTCCAAGGTTCGGCTGTGGGACGGGAGTACGCACTGGCTCGTCACTCGCTACGAGGATCAGCGTGCCCTCTACGGCGATCAGCGGCTCAGTGTCGACACGACCCGGCCGGGGTTTCCGTATCTCAACGAGGCGTTCCGGGAGGTCGCGGCCAAGACGCCGCCGTCGTTCCTCAACATGGACGACCCCGACCACGCCCGTATCCGCCGGATGGTGACGGCCTCGTTCGCCGTCAGGCGGATCGAGGCGCTGCGGCCGGCGATCCAGCGGGCGACGGACGAGCTGATCGACGGGATGCTGGCGGGTCCCAACCCGGTGGATCTCGTCGAGGCGCTGGCCCTTCCGCTGCCGTCGCTGGTGATCTGCGAGCTGCTCGGCGTGCCGTACGAGGACCACGACTTCTTCCAGAGCAACAGCAAGGTCGGTCTGCGCCGGGACGTGACGCCGGAGGAGGTGCGGACCGCCAGTGGTGCCCTCTTCCAGTACCTGGACCGGCAGTTGGACAGGAAGATCGCGGATCCCGCCGACGACATGCTCTCCGAGCTGGGCGCGCGGTTCCAGGCGGGCGATCTCACCCGCCTCGAAGCCGTCATGCTGGGCCAGTTGCTGCTCGGCGCCGGTCATGAGACGAGCGCGAACATGATCGCGCTGGGGGGCCTGGCGTTTCTGGAGCACCCCGAGCAGCTCGCGATCGTCCGCGACTCGGACGATCCGAAGGTTCTGGCGAGCGCCGCGGAGGAGATGCTGCGTTACCTGACGGTCGTTCACAGTGGGCAGCGCCGGCTGGCGCTGGAGGATCTGGAGGTCGGCGGGCAGCTCGTCCGGGCCGGTGAGGGCGTCATCATCCCCGGTGCGACCGGCAATTGGGACGCGGACCGTTCCCCGACCCGAAGAAGCTGGACGTCACCCGCGACGCCCGCCGTCACATGGCCTTCGGCTTCGGCATCCACCAGTGCCTGGGCCAGCCGCTGGCCCGCCTCGAACTCCAGGTGGTCTACGGCACGTTGTTCCGCCGTATCCCCGACCTACGCCTGGCCACCGGGCTGGAGAGGGTCCCGTTCAGAAACGACGGCATCGTGTACGGGGTGTACGAGTTGCCGGTCGCCTGGTAACCAGCGTCCCCCGTAGGGGTGTTACTCCGCGTGGGTCACCGCGTAGATCATCACGAACGCCACGAGGTGGATGCCGAAGAGGAAGTACGCGAGGTAGAACCAGACGATGCGTTCGCGTTTCTTCTCCAGGGCCAGGTGCTTCTGCTCCTGGTCCCTGGCGTTCGTCTGCTCCGCGTCGTCCGTCATCACGCGTCCCTGTGGACCTTCGTGTTGGACGCCTGCGCGCGGGGGCGCAGGACCAGGAGGTCGACGTTGACGTGGCTCGGGCGGGTGACCGTCCAGGTGATCGTGTCCGCCACGTCGTCCGCGGTGAGGGGTTCGGCGACGCCCTCGTAGACCTTGGCGGCCCTGTCCGTGTCGCCGGAGAAGCGAGTCAGGGCGAACTCGTCAGTCTTCACCATGCCCGGCGCGATCTCGATGACCCGGACCGGGGTGCCGACGATCTCCAGGCGCAGTGTCTCGGCGAGGACGTGGGCGCCGTGCTTGGCGGCGACGTAGCCTCCGCCGCCCTCGTACGTGCCGTGCCCGGCGGTGGAGGAGACGATGACGATCGTGCCGTCGCCGCTCGCCGTGAGCGCCGGAAGGAGGGCCTGGGTGAGGTTGAGGGTGCCGATGACGTTCGTCTCGTACATCTGGCGCCAGTCGGCCGGGTCGCCGGTGGCCACCGGGTCGGCGCCGAGTGCGCCGCCCGCGTTGTTGACGAGGACGCCGATCGTCTTGAACGCGGTCGCGAACTCGTCCACGGCCGTGCGGTCGGTGACGTCCAGGGGGTACGCCGTGGCCTGGCCGCCCGTGGCGGTGATCTCCTCGGCCAGCGCCTCGATCCGGTCCTTGCGGCGGGCCGTCAGTACGACGCGGTAGCCGGCCGCGGCGAGCCGGCGGGCCGTCGCGGCGCCGATTCCGCTGCTCGCGCCGGTGACCACGGCGATGCGGGAGGCGGCGGACGGGGCGGCGGTGGCCATGGGACTGCTCCTCGGGGTGCTGGGGGTGCTGGGGGTGCTGGGGGTGCTGGGGGTGACGGGGTGCGGAGGGTGACGGGGTGCGGGGGTGAGGGGGTGCTGGGGGTGAGGGTTGCGCTGCCCAGGATAGGCAGGCCGGGTCGGTGGGCGGCGGGGTGTCCGGGGGGTGGGCCGGTGCCGGGCTGCCGGGAGGCGGCGGTGGTGGGAAAATGTGGAGTGGGTGATCCGCGGCAGTGGAGGTGGATCATGGGAGAAGCACGCGATGTCATGGACCGGCTCACGGAGGCGCTCACCTCGGCGTCCGACCTGAAGGCCGTCACCGAGCTCTACGCGCCCGACGCGGTCGCCTTCACCCCCGACGGCGGGGAGATCCACGGGCGCGACAACATCGTCGAGTACTGGCGGCAGATGACGGACGCGCTGCCCGAGGCCACGTTCGAGTCCGTTCACGCGTACGAGATCGGCGACACCGCCGTCGACGAGGGCTACTTCAGCGGGCGGAACACCGGGCCGATCCCGTTGCCCTCGGGCGAGTACCTGCCCGCGACGCAGAAGGAGGTCCGCATCCGGGGGGTCGACATCGCGACCGTCCGGGACGGCCACATCGTCGACTACCGGCTCTACTTCGACCAGATGGAGTTCCTGGGGCAGCTCGGGCTGCTGCCCGACGAACTCACCTGAGAGGTCCGGTTCAGTCGCCTCGCGGGGCGTACATGATCACGGCCATGCCCGCGAGGCAGATCAGCGCGCCCGTCACGTCCCAGCGGTCCGGGCGGTAGCCGTCCGCCACCATGCCCCAGGCCAGTGAACCGGCGACGAAGACACCGCCGTACGCGGCGAGGATGCGGCCGAACTCCGCGTCGGGCTGGAGCGTGGCGACGAACCCGTACGCGCCCAGGGCCAGCACGCCCGCGCCGATCCACACCCAGCCGCGGTGCTCCCGTACGCCCTGCCAGACCAGCCAGGCACCGCCGATCTCGAACAGGGCGGCGACCACGAAGAGGGCTGCGGAGCGGAGGACCACTGACGACATGGGGGCAGCTTCGCATGTCCCCTCTCGGTCCCCTCTCCGAAGCTCCACCGTCGCCGTCACCTGTTGGAGGGCGCCTGCCGGGCGCGTCAGGTGGGATATATCGCTTCGTCACTCGAAGACGGTCTTCGGGGCGAGGCGAGGCGAGGAGTGGAGTGGGCATGAGGGTTTGGGTGCGTGGGCTGGTGGCGGGTGCGGTGGCTCTTGGTGTGGTCGGGGGCGGGGGGTTCGCCGGTGCCGACACCGGTGGGCCCGAGGCCGATCTCGCCTATCACGGGGCCGTCTCGCTGGACCATGGGCGGCTCGACCTGCGGGTGACCCCGCGCAATCACGGGCCGTCCGCCGTCGCCGACGCGACCGTGCGGCTGACCCTGTCGGCTCCGCTGGCCGCCCGTCAGCAGTTGCCGCACGGGTGTGCGCGGCTCGGGGCGCGGGTGGTCGTGTGCCGTACGGGGGCGCTGGCCGCGGACGGTGTGGGCGATCAGATCGGGCTCCGGCTGCGGCTGCGGGGCACGCCCTCCGAGGCGCTGCTGGAGATCGACACGGTCTGGGGCGGCGATGTCGTGGACCGCAACCGGGACAACGACCAGCAGCGCGTGCTCGTGCTCGACACCGGGGACGCGTACTACTTCTGACGGTCGCTGCGGACGCCTACCGTTTCCGGCCGGCGCGCGGGGCCACCGTCACCTCCGGGATGGTGCCTCCGCAGCGCGGTACGGCGTCCAGGGTGCGCAGGAACTCGGACACGTCGAGCAGGTCGCCGGTCAGATAGCCGCTCTGCCGCCAGACCGGTACGACCTCGGCCGCGTACGTCGTGTCCCAGCCGTTGTCGAACTCGGTGCCGGAGTCCCCGTCGCCGCCGCAGTCCCTGACCACGAACCGGGTGAGGCCGACGGAGAGGTGCTCGACCCGGTACGCCTCCACGAGCTTCTCCAGGGTGCCCTGCGGCCGTGAGGGTGAGAGGCGGGTAAGAGGCCCCCTTGGCACACTGGGCGGGTGTCGCAAACCGTGCTGCTCGCTGAGGACGACCGTGCCATCCGCCACGCCCTGGAGCGGGCCCTGACGCTGGAGGGCTACCGGGTGACCGCGGTCGCCGACGGGGTCGAGGCGCTCGCCCAGGCGCATCGCACTCCGCCGGACGTTCTCGTCCTGGACGTGATGATGCCCGGCATCGACGGGCTCCAGGTGTGCCGGGTGCTGCGCGCCGAGGGCGACCGTACGCCGATCCTGATGCTCACCGCGCTCGTGGAGACCGCCGACCGGATCGCCGGCCTGGACGCGGGCGCCGACGACTACGTCGTCAAGCCGTTCGACGTCGAGGAGGTCTTCGCCCGGCTCCGCGCCCTCCTGCGGCGCACCGGGACCGGCGAGCAGCGACTTCCCAGGGGAGTCGCCCCTCTCGGCGTAACCGTGTCCCCCGTACCGAAGGAACCCACCGTTCCCGAGCGGCAGCTCGCCGCCGCCGGGCTGCGGATGGATCTCCAGGCGCGGCGTGTGTGGCGCGGGGCGCGAGAGGTGGAGCTGACCCGGACCGAGTTCGAGCTGCTGGAACTGCTGGTGCGCAACGCCGGGATCGTCCTCGACCACTCCACGATCTACGACCGTATCTGGGGCTACGACTTCGGTCCGGGCTCGAAGAACCTCGCCGTGTACGTGGGTTATCTGCGCCGCAAGCTCGACGAGCCGGGCGCGTCGCAGCTGATCCACACGGTGCGAGGCGTGGGTTACGTCCTCCGGGAGGACTGAGTGACCCTGCGGAGGGCGGGACTGGCCTCGTTGCGGACCACCTTCGCCGTGTCGTTCGCCGCGGTCGCGGCAGGGGTGACGGTCCTGGTCGGGTTCCTGTCGTACGACGCCGCCGCGCGGCTGGTCCGGGTGGACCAGCAGTCCGCCTTCGCCGAGGTCGTGCAGGACCTCCAGGACGAGGTGCGGAACAACACGATGACCCCGCAGGACTTCTCGTCGTCCGCGCCGGGGCACGACATCGTCCGGCCCAGCCGTACCGATGTGCAGGTGCTCGGGCCGGGGGGAGAGGTGGTCGACAAGGGCAGTCCGGGGCTGCCCGTCACCGCCGAGGACCGCCGGACCGCCGCCTCCCCGGTCGCCGGGCTGGCCGTGCAGCACAAGGACGTCGACGTCGGCCAGGACGTCTACCGCATCGCGACCGTCTCGCTGGGCGGCGAGCGGGGCGAGGGGCGGGGCGCGGTGCAGGTCGCGCAGGAGTTCAGCGACACCGAGGACCTGCTCCGGGAGCTTCAGCAGCGCACGGTCCTGATGGTCGTCGCGGTCGTCGTCGCGGCCGGGTTGTTCGGGTGGTGGCTGGCCCGGCGGATCACGCACCGGCTGCGTATCCTCGCGTCCGCCGCCGAGGACGTCGCCCGTACCCGCCGGCTCGGCATCCAGGTGCCGGTCGCCGGGTCCGACGAGGTGGGCCGCCTCGGCCGGTCCTTCGACCGCATGCTGGGTCGGCTCGCCCAGTCGGAGGAGGACCAGCGCCGGCTGGTCCAGGACGCGGGGCACGAGCTGCGCACCCCGCTCACCTCCCTCCGTACGAACATCTCGCTGCTGCGCCGCATCGACGAACTGCCGCCCGCGACCCGGGAGGAACTGGTCGCCGACCTCGCCCTGGAGGCGCGCGAACTCACCGATCTGGTCAACGAGTTGGTGGACCTGGCCGCCGGCCAGTCGGACACCGGGCCGAAGCAGTGGATCGACCTCGCCGACCTCGCGGACGAGGTCGCGGTGGTGGCCCGGCGGCGTACCGGGCGGCAGGTCGTCGTACGGGCGAGCGGGGACACCACCGCCGACGCCCGTCCCGCCGCGCTCCAGCGCGCGCTCTCCAACCTCGTCGAGAACGCGGCCAAGTTCGACCGGGGCGGCACGACGCCGATCGAGATCGTGGTCACCGGGCCGGAGCGGGCCCGGCAGGGCGTGCGGCAGGGTGCGATCCGGGTGGAGGTGCTCGACCGGGGGCCCGGAGTCGCCGAGGGCGATCTGCTGCGCCTGTTCGACCGGTTCTACCGTGCCGCGGACGCCCGTAGCCTGCCCGGTTCGGGACTCGGGCTGTCCATCGTCCGCGAGGTGGCGATCGCCCACGGCGGTGCGGCCTTCGCCAACCAGCGGGACGGGGGCGGGGCGGTCATCGGGTTCACGGTGGGCGGAGAGGGGTGAGTGTAACTTCCTTAAGACGATGGAAGCGCCCCGGTGTTCTTCCATGAGGTTGGTGGCGCCGTTGGACTACTACGACAACGGCACGATCGACGGGAGCTTCGGCTGACCTGTCGCATGCAGAGGCCCCACTCGGGATGCGGTTCGAGCGGGGCCTTCGTCATGCCCAGCGGTACTCGTCAGCGTGTACCCCTCGTCAGTCGTCGAGAGGCTCGGCCATGTGCGCCTTGGCGATGGCGTCGATACGCCGGGCCAAGTCGAAGTCGGCGGCCGTCAACCTGTGTCCGGCATCATGCGTCGTGATCGCGAACCGCACCTTTCCCCACCGCAGGTCGATATCCGCGTGGTGGCTGATGAGCCGCTCAACGTCGGCAACGTGCACGATCATCGCCACTCCACCGTGGTAGCGGATGCCGAACGTGCGGGTGATCTCATCGCTCTCCCGGCGCCAGCCCGGTACCTCTCGCAGGGCCGCTTCGATCTCGTCCTCCGTCAGCGGCACGGGTGCGTCTGCCACGCTCAGCTCCCCTCGGTCACGGGCGCCAGAACCTCGGCAAGATCCTGGCCGACCGGGGCATCCTGCCACGGTCGCATCGCCCGCTGGAGGGTGTCCAACTCCCGCCGCATGCGCTCCGACCGGGTCTCGACGGCGATGTCCACCACCGTGCGGGCGATCTCCAACGCATGGTCCGGCTCGCCTGCCCCGGCCGCCGCGGTCGCATGCCGGGCGAGATACACGCCACGGTCCCGGCGGGCCGTCTCGGGGACGATGCCGAGGACTTGGTCCCACAGGGAGACGGCCTCGGCGCCCAGGCCGAGTCGCCCGTAGCAGGTGGCGCGCTGCACTTCGAGGTAGCCGGGCGTCCGCCGGCAGGCGTTGCCCCACGGAAGGTCGTCATCGACCCGGCCCAGGAGTCCGTCCGCCTGGTCGATGAGCCGGTCCACTGCCGTCCGGTCACCGGTGAGACTGGCACCGTGGGCCTGCTGCTGCATGGCCATGATGCGCACCTTCGGCACCAGACGCGCGGAGTCGTCGAGGGCCACCTCGCACAGGTCGATGACCGCGTGCCCGTCCCCGAGGTCGGTGCGTACCTGCGCCTGGTTGACGAGGGAGTAGCCGATCAGGTGCGGGTCGCGGGAGCGCATCGCGATCTCCTGCGTGACGCCCCGCCAGAAGTGGGCTCCGTCCATGTCGCCGGCGTCCTGGTACAGCCAGCCGACGAGCGCCGCGTAGGCCGCACCGACCCGGAGCAGGCCGCGCCTCGTCTCACCCCGCGCCGACCGGATCAGCTTGTCGATCAGCTGGTACTGGGCGGACACCGTGCCGATCAGGTCGTGCGGGCCGAGGAGCATGTCCGCCCGGTAGTGGCCCTCCAACTGCGTCTGGAAGTAGTCGATCAGCGCGGGGTCGACGTGCTGCGGGGCGACGGGGCCAGGGACGAGCGCGGCGGCGGTGACGGACACGAACGCGCGGCGCTTCACATCTGCCTCTTCGTGGTGCTCGGGGCGGATCCAACCGGGCGGGGTGGTGAATCCGAGGTCTTCGGGCCACCGCCCGAGCGCGTCATGGATGACGATCGCGGTCTCCTCGGGTGGCCAGCCGGGGCGGTCGCCCTCCCAGCGGCGCCAGGTGCGCGCGGAGACGGTGAACTGCCGGTCGTCGAGGAGACGTTGCCCGTGCTCGGAGAGTTTGGCGGCGGCCTGCTCGATGGTCCGCCAGCCCACCCGGAGCCGTGCGGCTCTCAGAGCGTCGTTGTGGCTCATCCGCCCAGCATGAGGTGTCATCGCGCCTGCCTGTGGCCATGGCCGCTACGTGGCCGCGCATGGCCACGCCACGGCCTAGTTGCGTCTCACCGTGCCCACCCATCATCGCGTTGTGGCTACAGGACGTACGCAGAACGCGGCAGACGGCACCGATGCGGGGCGAGACCAGCGCCCGCCGGACATCGAGACGATGCGCGACAGCGCGCGGATACTCCTCACCGAGGGGGCCGAGCCGCCCGCGCCCGACAAGCTGGACACGCTCACCGTCGCGCTGCGCGGCCACATCCACCTGCTCATCCCTGAGGTGGCGAATGCCGCAGCGCGGGAGCCGAAAGACAGCATCCCCAAGTACTGCGCCCTCGCCTGCATCGGCGAGGCGCACACCAAGCTGCGCCTGGACGACGACAGCGCGCTGCCCGTCTTGGCCTTGGCACGGAAGCTCGCCCGCGTCGTCAACGCCCTGTGCGACCACTACGAGAACCTGAATGACGTACGCCCGGCGGCCGGCCGGTGAGCGGCTCCGGGTTCACCCTCGACGACATCGACCGCATGTCCGCCGAGTGCGCGGTCGCCCTCCGGCCCGAATACGAGGGCGTGCACGCGACGTGCCGCCAGACCGAGGACATTCCCCTGCCGCACAGCACGGGAATCCTCCTCCAGGCCCGCTGCCGCTGCGCCTGCCACAATCCGATCGCACAGGCCATGCCGTCGGACGACTGACGGCTCAGTAGCCCCTGCTCCCGACGGAACGGGTCGGTGGCAGGAAGGTGGCCGTCCCTGTTCCCCCGATCGGGGACGGTCACCGTACGAACGCCCGTCCGTCCTCAGCACCCCAGGCTCATTGAGGGCGGGCGGGTCACCCCACCGGACAGGCGTAGCGCCACTGGTCGGGAAGGGTGCGCCCCACGCGAGCGGGCATCGTGGGGTACTCGCTGAACGAGTACCCCCGGGAGACGGACCGCCATGGTGGCGGTTCATCCGTCTGACCGGAAAACTCAACGACCAGGTTCACGACGTCAAAGCCGACAAGGAGGGCGTGGTCACCGATGTGCAGTCGGACGGGACTTACGTCCTGCGCCCCCTCTGTATGTGGTCCCACACCTGGACGGTCCCCAACGCGGACGGGCTGGAGATCACCGAGTCTCGCGAGGAGCAGTGCAGGCGGCGCCGGGAGGAGTCGTGACCGAGTTGCCCGAGCACGTCCCGACGGATCGCCTCGGCGTCCTGATCGCGGCGTACGAGTACGAGATGGGGACCTGCTTCCGCTGCTCCCTTCGCCGGGTCCAGGTGACCCGCTTCTGCGAGATCGCGAGCAACGAGGGTGAGACCCCGTTGTACGCCTGCCGGAAGTGCGTACAGGAGTTGCTGACCATGCACGAGCGCCCCATGGAGCGGATGGACACCCGGCCCCGGATCGTCCAGCTCCCCCGAACCCCTCACTGGGATCACGGCTATCGAACGGCCCGAAAACTCCGAAGTACATGCCCTTCGAGGGTTTGTGGTGCGGTGAGTCGGCCGGATCGACAGCTGTCGGCCGACTCACCAGCGATTTTCGGTGTCAGCTCTTGCCGAGGAGCTTGTTCATCTCGGTGATCTCGGCGTTCTGGGTGCGGATGACGTCGTCGGCCATGGAGGTGGCGGGGCCGTACTTGCCCTTGGCCTTCTCGGTGGTGGCCATCGTCACGGCGCCTTCGTGGTGCTCGATCATCATGGTCAGGAAGTTCTTGTCGAACTCCGTGCCGGTGGCACCGTGATCCATGCCGGGCATCGAATCCATGTCCTCCATGCCGGGCATCGACTCCGTGGACGTCGGGACGTCCTTGCCCCAGGTCTTCAGCCACCCGGTCATGGTCTCGATCTCCGGGGCCTGGGCCTTCTCGATGCGGGCGGCGAGGGACTTGACCTCGGCCGACGAGGCCTTGTCGGCCGCCTCCTCCGCCATCTCCAGGGCGCCCCTGTGGTGGGGGATCATGCCCTGCGCGAAGGAGACGTCCTGGGCGTTGTACTCGCCGGCCGTGCCGCTGTCGCCGCTGTCGACGGTGGCGGCACTGCTGGTGTCGCCGCTGCTCTCGCTGTTTCCGTCGTCGCTGCCGCAGGCGGTGAGCGTGAGGGCGAGCGCGGCGGTGGCGGCCATGGCGACGAGGGTCTTACGGGTTTTGCGCATGCTGGAACTCCTGCTGTGGGGAAGAGAATTGAGGTTGTGGGCACGCCTTGGGCAGGCCGGGTCCTCTAGATCCGCAGGAGTTGGAGTTCGGCGAGGGACGGTGGTGCGCGGGCGCCCTCGGGGAACCGGGGCAGCGAGCGGTCGGCGCGGGAGGCCAGGACCGAGGCGCCGGCCGGGTCGGGTGTGAGGGCGGGGAACGTGTGGCCTGCCGGGAGGGCGCCGGACGCGCACGTGGCGTCGGCGTGCTGGCCGTGGCCACCGTGCGAGCCGGAGCCTTGGCAGACGGATTCGTCCGACCCGGCGTTCATGGTCATCGTCTGCGATGCCGGAGACGGGTGTCCGTGATGGGCGTCGTCCGTCGTCCCGCCGCCCAGTGCGAGGCCGTGCATCGCGAGGACGCCCGCCAGCAGCCCGAGCACGACGAACGCACGCGCCCACCAGAACGGTGGATGCGTGCGCTGCTGATGCTGTGCGCGGGCTGTCACGCGGGTCATGCTAGCGCGAGGAGCGAATACGGATACCGGGTACCCCTATATTTGTGTCCGCCAGCCCCCTCGGCCGTGCTTGAGGGGTTACCGCCGTACTTCAGGAAGTACGGCCGAAGCAGCGCTCCGGCTCATCCGGGTCGAAGAACTTGCGCCCCTGGACACCGGTCATAGCCCACCTGCGTTTCTGGTTGATTGATTCACCTTGTGCTGCTGTTTTGGTGACTTCTGTCATCCAAGAACCTGCCCGCGCGATCCAGAGGCCGTCCGATGAAGTCGATGCAGCAGCAGCCCCAGCACCACCTGCCCGTCGATCTGCCCGTCGACCTCGACGAAACCGTCCACCGGTGTCTCGGCGCCGGATTCGACGGCACCTCCGGCGTCCCGCACACCCTCAAGCGGCTCATCGGCCGCGGCCTCGGCGGAGTGATCCTCTTCACCCGCAACGTGCGCGACGCCGACCAGGTCCGCCGCATCCTGGGCGACCTGCTCCGTCACGACCCCGGATTCGACGGGGTCCTGGTCAGCGATGCCCTGGAGATGAAGGCGATAGCCGACCGGTACGGCGAGGCGGCCGGCGCCCGGCTCGCCCTCGCCGCCGGCGCCGACCAGGTGATCGTGGCGGTTCCGGACCTGGCGACCACCCTGGCCTGCCGGGACGCGGTGATCGGCGCGCTGCGGGACGGCACGCTCACGGAGGAGCGGGTGCGGGAGGCCGCCGGGCGGGTGCGGAAGATGGCGGAGCGGTATGCGGGGGCGGTGGGGGAGGGCGCGGTTGGGCCCTGGGACGCGGGTGCCGGGCTGGAGGCGGCTCGGCGGGCGGTGCGGGGCGCTCTGCGAGGTGCGCGGGCCGGTGGTTTCACGGCGGCGCCCGGTGCGTACGTCGTCGACCTGTTCCCGCCGCCGCATCCCGCGCCGAACTGGGGCGCCGAGGATCTGCTGAGCGAGGTGCGCGCGCTGGATCCCACGGCTGCGGGCATGGCGCTCAACGAGGCTCCGGTGGATCCAGCGGCTCTGGTCGAGGGGATTCTGCGGTGGGCGGCCGGGGTGCCGCTGGTGGTCGCCACGTCGGATGCCGGGCTGTCTCCGTGGCAGGGGCAGTTGCGGGCGGGGCTGGCGGCAGGGCGGGGGGACGCGGTGCTGGTGGACACCGGGTTGCCGGACGGCGAGGGCGCGTTGTGTTCGTACGGGCGGGAGCGGGCCAATTTGCGGGCGTTGGCCGAAGTGCTGGTGGGGGGTGTCTGAGGTGGTGCGGGCCGGTGGGGGCTGGCCGCGCCCACGCGGCGGAGCCGCAAATGTCACAGCCCCGCGCCCCGAAAGCAGGCCGGTCGCTGCCTGCCCCGGTCGAACTCGCACCCTGGGAGCGTGCCCCGTTGCCGTTCGTTGCTCCGCCGCCACGTCCACCAGTTGCGCCACCTGGTCGACCGCCGAGGCGCGGATGAGCGTGCGGTTCGGCTGGAGCAGCGGCCAGAGCGGGAAGATCCGTACGTGGTCCAGTCCCAGCCCGGCTATCTGGTCGAGGTCCTCGCGGGCGCGGGCCGGGTCGAAGTCGTACCAGGAGTGAAACCAGCCCCGGCGCGGCGTGCAGTTGACGCCGTAGCGATGGGCGGGAGATGCGGGAGAGGGGGCTGAGGGTGTGCTCACGGGTCCTGGTCGGACGCGCGTGACTGTGCCGGGCCGCGAGTCGGGTCTTGCCCTCAGTGAATGTATGAACCACCATAGTTCGCGATGAGAAATGAATTGAACCAGGATTCGGGCAGGGATTCGGCGCGGGAGTCGGACCGGGCCGAGGGCGCGCCTTCTGCGCACGGCGCCCTCGTCATCGGGCTCGACGCCGGTGGCACCCGTACGCGCGCGGTGCTGGCGTCCGCCTCCGACGGGCGCCTCCTCGGCGAGGGCGTCGCCGGGCCGGGCAACGCCCTCACGGCACCCGTGCCGCGGCTCACCGAGCATCTCGTCGAGGCCCTCTCCAGGGCGGTGCCGGAACCGGCCCGCCCCCGGGTCGTCGCCGTCGCGGGAGGCTTCGCGGGAGCCGCCGGCACGGCCGACGAACCGGGCCGCGTCAATGCCCTCACCGCGCTGCGGGAGGCCCTGCGGCAGCTCGACATCCCCGCGCGCGTCATCCGGATCCGGAGTGACATCGAGGCCGCCTTCGCCGCCGCCCCGGGCGCCCCGGCGGACGGTCTGGCTCTCGTCGCCGGTACGGGTGCCGTCGCGATGCGCATCACCGCCCGCCGCTGCGAGAAGACCGTCGGCGGCGACGGCTGGCTCCTCGGCGACGACGGCGGCGGCTTCTGGATCGGCCGGGAAGCGGTCCGGGTGGCGCTGCGCATGGCGGACCGACGGGGCGGCGACACGGCCCTGGCGGCGCTGGTGGGGCGGGAGCTGGGGGTACCGGACGCGGTTCTCCCGTACGGGGGCGAGGAGTTGGCGTACGTGGGCGAGGCATCCTGTGGCGGGGGCGGAGAGTTGGCGTACGTGGGCGAGGCATCCTGTGGCGGGGGCGAGGAGTTGGCGTACGAGGGCGAGGAGTTGGCGTACCACGCCGAGGCATCCGCGTACGACGGTGAGGGCGGCGCCGGTCAGCCCTGGCCCCGTTCCGCCCGCGAGGCCTACCGCCGGCACGTCCTGCCCGCCGTCATGGCGGAACCGCCGGTCCGGCTGGCCCGGTTCGCCCCGCTGGTCGCCGAGGCGGCCCGGGCAGGGGACGTCCTCGCGCAGGCGATCCTCGACGAGGCGGCCGGTCATCTCGCCGACTGTGTAAGGGCGTTGGAGCCGAGGCCAGGCGAGTCGGTGGTCGCGACGGGCGGCCTGCTCGGCCCGGAAGGCCCGCTGACCGCCCCCTTGGACCGGCATCTGAGTGCCCTCGGTCTGGCAGCGCACTGGGTCCCCGACGGCAGCCGGGGTGCGGTGGCCCTGGCCCGCCTCGCACAGGGCCTCACCACGCACCCGGAGAAGAAGGGGCAGAGGGAGCACAGGGAGACGAGGGAGCAGAGCCGGTGAGGAGCCGCAGCGGCGGCGCCCGTCCTCACCCGCTCTACCGCGACCCCGCCGCCCCCGTCGACGTCCGCGTTGCCGACCTTCTCGCCCGGATGACCCTGCGCGAGAAGGCCGGCCAGCTCAACCGGCGGATGTACGGCTGGGACGCCTACCGCCGCCGCCCGGACGGCGAGTTCGAGCTGACCGAGGCCCTGTACGAGGAAACCGACCGCTTCGAAGGCCTCGGCGCCCTGTACGGACTTCTCCGCGCCGACGCCTGGTCCGGCGTCGACCACTCCACGGGCGCCGACGCGCAGGCGGGACCGGTACTGGCCGACATGGTCCAGCGCCACGTACGCGAACGCAGCCGCCTCGGCATCCCCGCCCTCTTCGTCGAGGAGGTACCGCACGGCCTCATGGCCCTCGACGGCACGGTCCTCCCCGTCAACCTGGCGGTGGGCGCCACCTGGGACCCGGACCTGTACGAGCGGGCGGCAGCCCACGCCGCCGCCGAACTCCGCGCCCGGGGCGGCCACTTGGCCCTGGTCTCCGCGCTGGACATCGCCCGCGACCCCCGCTGGGGACGTACGGAAAAGTGCTTCGGGGAGGACCCGTACCTTGCCGCGACCCCGACGACCGCTGCTTCGTCGCGGCGCTGCGCCCAGCCGCGGGGCGGGGCAGCAGCACGCACCTCCCGGCGGACAGGCTCCAGGACTGGCTCGTAGGGCAGTACGTAGGGCGGTACGTCTAGGTCAGGCCGTCCAGCGGCCGGAGGAAGCGGCGCTCGTACCGCTTGATGCAGCGGGTGTCCCGGGCCAGTGCGAACGCCTCCTGGCACTCGGCGTCGGACATGCTGTCCGTGCGGTACTGCTCGTACACGGCCAGGCTGGGAAAGGAGAACAGGGCGTAGGCGATGTCGCTGTCGCCCTCACTCGGCAGGAAGTAGCCGTGGTGCGTCCCGCCGAAACGGTTGACGAGCCGGACCCAGCGGCGACCGTACTCCTCGAAATCCTCGAGCTTGTCGGCGTCGATCTCGTACGTGAGATGAATGGTGATCATGCCTGCATGATGCCGTGCGACGGCTCCGGGGCGGTCATGGTGCGGTGGTCGGCCGCGCCGGAACGTGGGCTGTCGAGGGCGTTCGGCGGGCGGGGTCCTCGCCGTCGTGGACGCGGGCGGCGATGGCTTGCGCGCACACCAGGGACTCGGTGCGCGACGTGTCCACCTCCAGGTCATAGACGACTCCCTCGTGAACCACGTCCGCCTGCGCCGCGGCCATTCCCCGGACCCGGTCTCCCCGGGCGACCTCACGGCCTGCGGCGACCGCGCTCTCACACCGGACGCCGACCCACAGCACACCGGCTTCGCCCACTTCGCCGAGAGCCTTCTGCCACCGCTGCTGGGACGCCGCCCCGCCCAGGAAGACATCGTCGATGATCACTCGGGCGCCCGCCCGGACCATCGCCACGACACCTTCCCTCCAGGCCGCCTCCAGCGCCAGAAAATCCGCGCCGACACTCACCCCGCCGTCCGCCGCGACCGCGATCCCCGCGTCCGACTCCTGCATCCTGGCGGGCAGGGCATCGACGAACGAGTCGCACCCGAACGCCAGCCACGGATTCGGCAGTACGGCTTGCAAACACCGTACGATCCCGGACTTACCCGAGCTGGAACCACCGTTGAGAATGATCATCTGAGTCGTCACCGCGCCACACTAATGTGACTGAGCATCGATGACACCCACCCCGGGAGACGTCGACGCCGTACCTGATTTCCGTACTGGCGCGAGATCAGCACGGGCCTCGCCCAACATGCCATCCCGGTACGGCACTTCGTACTCCACGCCGACCAGGACACCCTCCGTGGGCGCATCGCGGGCGACACTGTCCTTGGTCCCAACTCCCCGTTCCGCCTCAAATACCTCGAGCCCTACGCCGAGGCGGCCCGCACGTGGCTGCACAGCGAGGCCGAGGTCGTCGACACCACGCACCTCACGCCCGCCCAGGCCGCCGCGCAGATCGCGGAGGCCGTCAAGAGCAGCCGGCGCGGCTGACCACCGTGCGGTCGTCACCAGCAGGCTTAGCTGGCGACGAGCGATCCGCCCAGGTACGCGCGCGGTTCCCGCACCTGCTGCCGGTCGATGCCGGCCCAACGCAGCCAGGACTCCTGCAGCACGTCCTCCGCGTCGGCAGCCGACCCGAGCCTCTCGTAGGCGACCGTGAAGAGGAGGCCGCCCGCCGGAGCGGAGGACGCTTTCGTTCGCGTGAGTGCCGGTCGGGACTACGGCTGCGTGCGGTGGCGTTTTCGCAGTTCGGCCAACCGCTCGCGTGATGCGACGCTTTCAGGCGTGGGTGGGGTGGCGTTGGCCGGGCGGGGTATCTCGCCCGGGATGGGCATGTTCAGTGCGGCCGACACTTGGACGAAGATCGTCTCCATGTCGGTGCAGGCAAGATGAGCAAGGGCGCCGGCGCCTCGCCCCCTGAACCGTGACTCTTCCATCCGGAACGTGGCCCATGTCTGCCCCCTGCGCGTGGCGATGCTGCTACGCCCGGACGTGGCGGCGTAGTTGACGGCAATCGTCAGCTCGCGCGGTTCTGCCTGGGACCACCAATCGCGCCAGTGGGGGTCCTTGTCGATTGTTTCGGCTATGGCGATCGCTGCGTCGAAGTACGCCGTAGGGATGTCCCTGTCCCCGTACAGGGCGATGTCGAGCCATGGCCCACGCTCCCGCTCCTGGGCTCCGTCGTCGTGAGCGAGCTGTTGTTCATCACCGGACGTCGTGTGACCGGGTAGCGGGCCCGGCCACGGTTGTCCGGTGATGTCCGTGTAGGCGGCGGCGACGGCCTCGGCGAGGACATCCGACTCGCTGAAGTCCCAAAGGCGCTCTGTCGCTCTCTCGGGGTGACTGATGACCTGATCGAACTCCGGCTTTCCCGCCGCGATGACCGCGAAATGGAAATGTGTCAGTGCGTCCCCCAGTAGCGGTACAGCTGGGGCTCCGGCTGGATCGCTTACGTCCCCGGCGGGTATGCCAACCAGCGGAGCTTCCGCCAACTGGCGCATCTTTTCCGTTAGTTGATCCGCAAATCCTTCGATCCAGTCGCGGTCTCCCTCGGAGAGCGCTTCAGTCAGTCGGCTGGCGTTGCCTGGGCTCGCTTCGCCGTCAAGCAAGTCGATGAGGGCCCAGAAGTCCTCGTTCGTCACAGCGGTCCTCCTCGTAGGCGAGGGTGCCGCCGAGTTCGTTGTCCCGGATCGCGAGGCTGGTCATCGAGCGGACGGTGAAGTTCAGGTCCGGGTGGGCCCGGCCGGCCAGCTCGATCATCTTCGGGGACAGGTCGATGTCGAACGCGGGCACACCCAGGGCTGCCAGGTGCGCGGTCACCTCGCCGGGACCGCATCCCAGGTCCGCGACCGGGCCGGCGCCGGCCGTCCGCAGGGGCCTCGGCGAACGCGGCCAGCATGGCGCGCGGCAACGGGTCCAACTCCGCCCGCACCGTGCTCTTTGGCCAGCTGGCGGGCCCTTGTGGTCTTTCCGGCCCCTGGTAGGCCGACAAACAGGAACAACGTCGTCACACTCAGATCGTTCAAGGGAACGAGATGGAGGGCAACTGCTTTCTCTGCGGAGATCGTCGGCAGCTTGCGCTGCGCCGACGGCGCGGTGACGGGAGCGACCTCGTCAGATCGCACCCCCGCAGTCGCTGTTATGAGCCGTCGATCAGCTTCTTCACGTCGGCCGGCAGTTCGGTGCCGGAGCGGACAGCAACGAGGACGGCATCTTCGGGTGTGCCTCCGACTGCGACGGCCACCTTCGGGGAGATGCCGTCCACCTCATAGGCGGTCAGTGTCGTACCAGACTCCTGGGCATCGTCCTGGCCGCCGGTGTCGTTGCATGCAGGCAGGGTGGCGTCGCCGAGGTGCTGGCCGATCGTGAACTCCACGTTGGCGACATCCTGGTACGTGCGGCCCTCGTACCGGATCAGGTAGGCGCAGGATGCCGCTCCCTCATCGGCGCCACTGCTTCCTGATGAGCACGCGGCTGAGGCCATGGCGGCTGCCAGCATGGCGCCCGCGAATCGTCCGGACCAGCTCATCGACGTCCTCCTTGGTGAATGCTGCGGGGTGCGAGGACACGTCTCTCGCCGAGCGTTCTGGCCTTCCTCGCCTTCCTCATGAGTACCGACGGAGCGGAGGACGATTTCGTTCGTGCGGCTGTTGCTGAGGAGTCGATCAACTTGCGCAGGCAGGTGCTGACTTGAAGGCCGCTACGTACGCCCATGGCCGATACGTAGACGCAGGCGACCCCCAACCGTGAGGCGGGGGTCGCTCGGGGCAGAACACCTACCGCTCCGCCTTCTCCCACGGTCTGACCCCGAGCTTTCCGGTGGTTCCGAGGTCGAGGTTCGGGGTCACCGTCACCGGGTCGGCACCGGTCTTCGCCCGGACCCGGACATAGAGCACGGTCACCGGCGTGCCGAACTCGGTGGTGTTGCGCCAGACCAGGCCGGCGGTCGCCGACTCGCCGGGGCTGAGCGTCACGGGACGGGGCCGCTTGTCGGGTCCGGCGCCGGTGGTGATCTCGCCGCTGCCGTCGAGGATCTCGACGCCGTCGACGCGCTTGAGGTCGTTGTCCAGGAGTTCCAGCAGCGGGTAGCCCTCGACGGTGTAGGCGCGCGTGCCGCAGTTGTCGAGACGCAGGCCCACGACGCGCAGTCCCATGGCCGCGTCGCCCTCGTCGGCGCTGACTCGGATCCCTGAGGCGGGACACGTGCCCGGCGCGGTCGGCGCCTCGCTCGCGGGGACCCTGGTCACTGTGAGCACCTTGGCCTGTGTCACCCGTGGCGCGGCGGGAGGCAGTTCGCCGGCCCGGACCGTGCCCCGCACGGTCTTCCCGGGGCCGACGTCGCGCACGGTCGCGGTCTGGTTGGTCACGGCCCCGCCGTCACCGCTCATGAAGGTGAAGACGACCGAGTAGGTCAGGGTCTCGGTGCCCTCGTTGGATATCTCGTAGTCGGCGACGACCCCCGAGCCGGGCTCGGCGACGAGGAGGCTGCCGGTGAGGGTGGTCTGCTGGGCGGGGTCGTCGACGTCCACGGCGGTGACCGTGACGTGGGTGCGCTCGCCCGGGGGCAGGTCGCAGAGCACGGGTATCTCGACGCGGACGGTGCCGTCGTCACCGGCGGTGGCGAGCATCTCCCCGTCGGCGCGGACGCCGGGGCCGTCGGCGGTGAGGCGGACCGTACGGCCGGCGGTGTGGCCTATCTCGGCGGTCACCACCTGACGCGGGTGCTCGGCGCTGCCGACGAAACAGCTCGGTCGACTCGACTGAGGTGACGCGCGTGGGTCTCCTACGAGGCCTACGGGGGAAATGGGGGAAACGAGGGAAAGCGGGACCGGCGGGGTCCATGGTGGCATCATTCGGATGGTTCAAACAACCATCTTTGGGTTTTCTTGGTGGTTCATCCATGCAAAAGCCGCCCTCGGTCGGGGATGTCTCCCGGGGGCGGCTTCTGTGTGGTTACTGGCTGGTTGGCGCTTGGTCAGCGCGTACGGCGGGACTTCACCGAGTGCTCCCTGGCGATGTGGCCGGTGAGGGCGAGGGAGGCGCTGGCGCGCTGGTACGAGAGCTGGGCGACCCGGACGTACAGGCAGTCGATGAGGACGAGTACGGAGTGGCGGGCGCCGATGCTCTCGGTGCGGAAACTGGTCTCCGAGGAGGACGAGATGAGCCGTACGTCGGCGGCGCGGGCCAGCGGGGACCTGGGGTCGGCGGTGATGGCCACGGTGGTGGCGCCGCGCTGCTTGGCCAGCTCGAAGGGCTCGATGGTCTCGCGGGTCGAACCGGAGTGCGAGATGCCGATGGCGACGTCGGCGGGGGTGAGGAGGGCGGCTGAGGTCAGGGCGGCGTGCACCTCGGTCCAGCCGCGCACCGCGCATCCGATGCGGAAGAGCCGCGTCTCGGTCTCCTGGGCGACGGCACCGCTGCCGCCGACGCCGTACACGTCGATGCGCCGGGCGCGGGCGGTGGCCTGTCCGGCGCGCTCGATGGAGTCGAGGTCGATACGGTCGATGGTCTGCTGGATGGCGCGGAGGTCGGCGCTTCCGACGACCTGGACGACCCGCTCCAGGCTGTCGTCGGGGGAGATGTCGGGCCCGATCTCGGCGGTGCCCCAGTCGGAGACCTCGCCGCGGCCCCGCTCCTGGGCCAGCTCGATGAGGAGATGCTGGTAGGAGTCGAGGCCGATCGCACGGCAGAACCGGGTGACGGTGGCCTGGGAGGTGCCGGTACGGCGGCCCAGTTCGGCGGCCGAGCAGTGGGTGAAGGCGGCGGGATCCTCAAGGATCAGCTCACCCACCTTCCGGAGGGAGCCGGCGAGGCGCGGCAGCTCCGTACGGATGAGGGAGGTGACGTCGGTCGGGGGCATCCCGCTGCCGGAGCCGGTCCGTTCCATCCGATCGGTCCGTTCCATGGGTTACGGGTCTCCTCGGCGCTGTACTGACTGTGTTGACGGTAGAGGTGAATGTATCAGCCACCGTCTGTGGGGCAGTTTGAATGCCAGGACCAGCAGAGGCCACCCCCGCCGGGCTTTGCTCGCGGCCCGTTGTCCGCAGCCCGTACACTGTGATTTATTGATTCACTGATAGCTGTAGAGTGGGTGGTTCAATCCACCGGTGGGGAGTGTCGAGTGTCCGTCGAGTCCGTCAGCGCCCAGGGCTTCGCGCGCGAGAGCCGGGCCGTCCTCGACCGCATCACCGGGTCGGAGGCGGTCCAGGAGTCGGTGACCCGCGCCGCCACTCTGATCGCAAACTGCATCCGCGCGGACGGCGTGATCCAGGCCTTCGGTACGGGCCACTCCCAGGCCCTGGTCCTGGAACTGGCGGGCAGAGCAGGCGGCCTCGTCCCCACCAACCGCCTGTCCATGGCCGACCTGGTCCTGTACGGCGGCGACCACCCCAGCGCCCTCGGCGACCCCCTCCTGGAACGCAGGCCGGGCATCGCCGGGCGCCTGTACGACCTCGCCGCGCCGCACCCCGCCGACCTGTTCGTGATCATCTCCAACTCGGGCGTCAACAACGTCATCGTCGAGATGGCCCTGCGCGCGAAGGAACGCGGCCACAAGATCCTCGCGATCACGTCCCTCACCCACACCCGCACGGTCCCGGCGGGCCACGCCAGCGGCAAGAAGCTCGCCGACATCGCGGACGTGGTGCTGGACAACGCGGCGCCGACGGGCGACGCGCTGCTGGAGCTGCCGGGCGGGGGCGCGGTATGCGCGCTGTCCACGCTGACCGGCGTGATGCTGGTGCAGATGACGGTCGCGGAGACGGCGGCGGCGCTGATCGAGGCGGGGGAGCGTCCGCCGGTGTACGTGTCGGCGAACGTGCCCGGGGGGTTCGAGGGGAACCTGGGGCTGGAGCGGCACTACGGGGGGCGGATTCGGCGGCCGGCGAGTTGAGCTACGTACACGGCTGACGCATCGCCGTTGTGTACACCTGGCACACCCGGTACCTTTGGGTGCATGATGCAGATGCCCATAGAGTCCATCCGTGACGTCCGCGCACACCTTGCCGAAGTCGTCGAGCGGGCCGAGCGCGACGACCAGCCCACCGTGATCACGCGACGAGGAAAAGAAGTCGCCGCCGTCGTATCGATCGATGTCCTGCGCAAGTACCAGCAGTGGGAAGAGCGCGAGATCAATCGCATCATCGACGAGCGGATGGCGAACCGCTCGGCCGGCGTCCCCATCGAGGACATCATGAAGGAGACGCTGGCACGCAGTGAATGAGCACAGCGTGAGTGAGTACCGCACCGTCTTCCGGCCCGAGGCGCGGGACGAGCTCCGGAAAGTCCCCCGCGACATGGCGCTGCGCATCCTGGCCAAGCTGACGCAACTGGAGAGTGACCCGCTCGGATTCAGTACCACGGCGCTCGTGTCCCAACCCGATCGCCGTCGCCTCCGGGTCGGCGACTACCGCGTCGTCTACACCATCGACAACGGCGAACTGGTCGTGTGGGTCGTTCACGTCGGACACCGTTCCACGGTCTACGGGACGTGAGGTCCCGTCGAGTCCTTCGAGCGGGTCGTCGTGGACGGCCAGAAGCGCGGCGAGATCCAGCTACACGCCCGCCTGGTGGCGGAGCCTTCTCGTGGCGGCGGCCTCCTTCGCGGAAGCGGTGTCGGTCGTTCTCGATCGGCCACGGAGAAAGCAGTTGCCGAGCCGGCGCCCGTCATGGACGATCCCGAACCGTGACGACGCATGCGGACGAGCCCCGCCCCGACCGAACCGTGGCTCCGACTCCGACCCCGTCCCCTCCCACCACCCGCCCCCTCGCTCTGGTCACCGGAGTGGGCCGCACCGTCGGGATCGGTGCCGGTATCGCCCGCCAGTTGGCGGCGTCGGGCTGGGACATCGCCTTCACCTACTGGACCCCGTACGACACACGCATGTCCTGGGGGATCGAGCCCGGCGCGACCGAGGCGATCACCCGGTCCCTGGCCGCGCAGGGCGCCGCGAGCACGGCGATCGAGGCGGACCTCGCCGACCCGGACGCCCCGGCCCACGTCTTCGACGAGGCCGAGCAACGGATGGGCGGTTGCGGTGTCACCGCGCTGGTGATGTGCCACTGCGAGTCGGTCGACTCGGGCCTGCTCGACACGACCCTGGAGAGCTTCGACCGTCACTTCGCCGTCAACGCACGCGCGACCTGGCTGCTGATCAGGGAGTTCGGCCTTCGTTTCTCGGCGACCCCGGGAACCGGCCGGATCATCGGCCTCACCAGCGACCACACGGTGGGCAACCTGCCGTACGGGGCGAGCAAGGGGGCCCTGGACCGCATCACTTTGGCGGCGGCCCACGAACTCTCCCACCTCGGGGCGACCGCCAATGTCATCAACCCCGGCCCGGTGGACACCGGTTGGATGTCGGAGGAGGACCGGGCGAACGCCGTCCGCCACACCCCGCTGGGCCGCCTGGGCACCCCACAGGACACGGCCCACCTCGTCGGCTTCCTGTGCTCCGAGGACGGGCAGTGGATCAACGGGCAGCTGTTGAAGAGCAACGGGGGCCTCGCGTAAGGGACTTGATCGTTGCCGGGCCTGCTGATTGGCTGGCAGTATGACCGATCTCGGACCCGTTGCCTGGCCGCCTGCCCCGATCAGGACCGAGCGGCTCGTGCTCCGTGAGCCCGAGGACCGGGACCGTACGGCGTTCATCGAGCTGCTCGCCTCGCCAGAGGCGCACACCTACCTCGGCGGCCCCCGGCCGCGTGACGAGCTTGAGCGCGAGACGCCCGAGGTGCCCGAGCGGTGGCCCGGGAGCTTCGTCGTTGATCTCGACGGGTCGATGATCGGCCAGATCCTGCTCAGGAGAGCAACGGGGCACAGTCGCCCGGCTGCCGCAGGGAAGGCCGACCTCGGCTACCTGTTCCTGCCGCGGGCGTGGGGATTCGGGTACGCCGCCGAGGCGTGCGCGGCGGCACTCGGCTGGCTCGCCGGCGCGCTTCCCGGTGAGCCGGTGGTGCTCACCACCCAGACAGCCAACGTCGGCTCGATGCGTCTCGCCGCGAAACTGGGGTTCACCGAGGTGGAGCGTTTCGAGGCCTGGGGCGCCGAGCAGTGGCTCGGCATGCGGTCCTCGGTCACGCCGTCCGATTGAACTCGCGCTGGAAAGTCTGGGGGTGGCGAAGCGGCCGGGGTGGCCGGGGTAGTGCACATTCCGGTGGGGACGCACTCACGCATCATGTTGGCCACACCGCATCGAGGATCAGCCGTTGACTCCGCATTCCCTGGCGTTCTACGTGGACGTCGTCACCACCGGCACCGTGC
>NZ_JAVFVX010000075.1:0-38033 GCF_033441795.1 Streptomyces sp. ADMS
TCTGGGGGCGCAGCCCCCAGGAACGGGATGGGACGGGTAGGGGCGGCGGGGGCGAGAACAACCCCACCACACACACCCACCTCACCGCCCCCCGAACATGAACCTCCGCAACGCCCCCAACAACCCCTTCATCTGCCCGTCCCCACCAGAAACCACCGCTTCCCCCACAGCCCAAGCCTCCCCCCGCCGACCTCCACCAACACCACCACCAACACCACTAATCCCCCGCCCCACCCCCCTCTCACTCAACTCATACCGAACCGGCAGCAACCGCAACCCCCGCACCACCGGCCCCGACCGCCACGGCAACTGATCCGCCGGCAACGTCAGCTCCGCCCTCGTCAAGTGCTCGAAGATCCGCCCCACCGCCGTACTCACGATCATTCCGCCCAACTCCCGTGCCGCACTGGGACATTGATGCGGCCCGGCACCCCACCCCAGATGCGCCCGCGTACTCACGGTCGACCCGACCAGGTGAGACGCCCCGATCGCCATCAGATCCCCGTGCGCCGCCGCAGCCGACGGCGAGACGATGTCGCCGCCCCGAATCCAGAAGTTCCCCAGCGGCACATCCCGCGCCGCGAACCGGAAGCACATGTTCGCCACCGGCGGATTCACCAGCGCCGCCCGGTTCACCGTCTCCCCCAGCTGCCCGGCCGACAGGCTGCGCCGCACCGTCGCATTCCCGCGCAACACCTCAAGGAGCGTGTTCAGCACCATGTTCCCGGTGATGTCGTTCAGATACACCGCGTTCATGAACAGCTCGCGCCCCAACTGCTCGTCCGACAGCTCCGGATCGGCCAGCAGCATGTACGACGTCAGGTCGTCCCCGGGCAGCGCCCGCCGATGCGCCGCCAGCCGCGTCATCGCGGCCAGCGCCCGCCCCGTCGCCGGCCCCGCGTCCGGCCCGCCGTCCAGCATCCGCCACAGGTCCATGACCAGCTCGTCCCCGAGCTCGACAGGGCACCCGAACAGTTTCGTGGTGACCATCAGCAGCAACGGCCGTGTGTACTGCGCCCCCAGGTCGGCGAACCCCACCGTGCCCGACTCGGCCCGCAGCATCCCGATCAGCTCGTCGGCGTACCGCGCGACCGTCGCCCGCAGTTCCCAGCCCTGCGGGGTGTGCCCGTCCTTGAACGGCCGCATCGCCGCATGATGGACGCCCCGCGCGGCGAGGTGCTCCTCGTCGTCCATGAACATGGTCTGCCGCACCTCGTACCCCGCCAGCAGCGGCCAGTCCGCAGGCAGTCGCCCCTGCGCCCGGGCCCGCCAGTACCGCACGTCCCGCCGCCACACGCTCTCGTTCCGCAGTACCTCCAGCACCTCGCGGTAGTCGAGAACCAGCCACACCGGTACGCCCATGAGCCCCACCGGCGCCACGGGTCCGTAGGTGCGCCGCAGCCGCGCGTACACCCCGCCCGGGTCCGCGTCGAACTCCGACGTCAACAGCGGTTCCACGGGCAGCGACTCGAGTGCCGGACTGTCGGCCGGCGCGGCCGCGAACGGATGGGCTTCCATACCGCACACGCATACCGCACCGACCGTGCACGTGCAGTGACCATGGCGCGAACTGTTACGTCTTGGTTACCCTTGGTGCACGCGAGCCGCCGATACCGGCGAGCCGTCGTCAGCCCTCGACAGCAGCAGCGGCCAGCGCCGCCGGCAACTCCCCCCGATACAGCACGCCCACCCGCTGGGTGGCCCGGGTCAGCGCCACGTACAGATCGCTCGTACCGAACGCCTTCGGCTCCACCACCAGTACAAAGTCGAACTCCAGCCCCTTCGCCTCCCGCGGATCGAGCAGCACGACACCCCGCGTCAGATCGGGCTCCGCCCCGGCCTCCACGCCCTCCAGGCGCGCGGCCAGCTCCCCGTGCAGCTCGCGCGGCGCGATCACCGCGAGCCGCCCCTCGACGGGCGTCAACTCGCCGACAGCCTTCCCCACGGCCCCCGCGAGATCACCGCCCCCAACGGCCCGCGCCCAGGGCCGCACCCCGGTCGACCGTACGGATCTCGGCGGCTCGAAGTCCGACCGTTCCGCCCTCACCACAGCCGCCGCGACGTCCATGATCTCGGCCGGCGTCCGGTAGTTGACGCCCAGCCGGGCATGCGCCCAGCGGTCCTGGACGTACGGCGCGAGGATGTCCGCCCAGGCCCCGACCCCGCCCGGCTCGGCGGTCTGCGCCGGGTCGCCGACCAGGGTCATCGACCGGGTCGGGCTGCGCCTCATGAGGAGCCGCCAGGCCATCGGCGACAACTCCTGTGCCTCGTCGACGATGATGTGCCCGAACGCCCAGGTCCGGTCGGCCGCGGCCCGCTCGGCGGCGCTGCGCAGGTCCTCCTCCTCGTGCCGCTCGGCGAACCGCTCCGCGTCGATGATGTCGTGAGCGGACAGAACCTCGGAGTCCTCCTCGTCCAGATCCTCGAACTCATAGGTACGGGAGGCGTACGAAACGTCCAACACGCCCTGCGCGTAAGCGACTTGACTGCTGCGCTCGCGCTCCGCCCGGGCCCGGGCCACCCGGTCGTCCTCACCGAGCAGCTCCGCCGCCTCGTCGAGCAGCGGTACGTCGGCAGTCGTCCAGGCCCGGGTGACGGGCCGCCGGACGGCGTCCGCGTCGCCCTCCGACACGTACCCCTCGGGCGCTGCGAGGAAGTCCGCGACCAGCCGCCTCGGGGTGACTCGGGGCCACAACTGGTCGATGGCGGCCCAGACTTCACGGTTCTCGGCCAGGTCGTCGCGGATCTGGGTGATGTCACTGGGGTCGAGGAGATTGCTGCCGTCGTAGGGGTCGGTGCCGATGCGCTCGGCCACCATCTCGGTGAGCGTGTTGAGGATGTGGCCCTCGAAGTGCTCGCGCGCGACGTTGTGCGGCAGCTTCGCCTCGCGGGTCCGCTCACGGGCCATGCTCACGAGTCCGGCGTCGAGCATGAGGACGTCGCGGTCGTGCTCGATGGTGATGACGGGGTCCGGCAGCCCCTGCCGGTCCCGTACGACGGCTGCCAGCACGTCGGCCATTTCGGCCCGTCCCTTGACGGCGGCGGCCCGGGGCGTGTCGGCGGCGGTGGCCCTGACCCCCGGGAACAGCTCGCCGACGGTCGCCAGCAGTACGCCGGTCTCGCCGAGCGAGGGCAGCACCTCGCCGATGTAGCCGAGGAAGGCGGGGTTGGGCCCCACGATCAACACGGCTCGCTTGGCGAGGAGTTCGCGGTGTTCGTAGAGCAGGTAGGCGGCCCGGTGGAGCGCGACGGCGGTCTTGCCGGTACCGGGCCCGCCCTCCACCACGAGCACGCCTCGGTGCGGGGCACGGATGATCTCGTCCTGCTCGGCCTGGATGGTCTGCACGATGTCGTTCATCCGGCCGGTGCGGGCGGAGTTGAGCGCGGCGAGCAGTACGGCGTCGCCGGACGGGTCCTCGTAGCCGGTCCGGTTCTCGTCCCCGAGGTCGAGGATCTCGTCGTGCAGTCCGGTGACGCGCCGCCCGTCCATGCTGATGTGCCGGCGCCGGCGCAGCCCCATCGTGGTGTGCCCGGTGGCGAGATAGAAAGGCCGGGCGACCTCGGCCCGCCAGTCGATGAGCATCGGGGTGCGCTCGGCGTCATCGGCGCGCAGTCCGAGACGGCCGATGTGGTGGGTGACACCGGAGGTGAGATCGATGCGCCCGAAACAGAGCGACCCGTCGACGGCGTTCAGCGCGGCAAGCAGCCCCGACCGCTCGGCGACGAGCACGTCCCGTTCGAGCCGCGCCTGCATCGGCGTACTGCCCTGCGCGAGCGCGTCCGTGACGGAGTGCTCGGTGTCACCACGCAGGACGTCGACGCGGGCGTAGAGCCCGTCGACGACTTCCTGTTCGCCGCGCAATTCATCGTGAGTTGATTCCGTGCTTGCGCCCCTGTTTGACAATTCCGCTCCCGCTCGGATATACTCTGCTCAATGAACTTCTCCGCGACTCAATTCCAATAAAGTCGCGAACCATTGAATATACGCAAAGAAATCCCCCGGGCGCAATCTTCCGGGGGATTTCTTCGTTTCCGCGGACCGTCGGGGCTCAGCGGAACTCGTGGACCACCTGGATCTCACCGACGATGTGGGCGTTGAACTCGTCCAGTTCCTCGGCCGGCACCCAGAGTTCGAGGATCGTCCGTCCACCCGCCTGCTGCACGGGAAACCGGCTCACGTACACCGAGTCGACTTCGAAGCGGGTCACGAAGCCGGCGCCGTCGTGCTTGACGTTCCAGTCCCGCGCGATCCTGACCGCGTACTCCTCGTCGAGGACCGGGTAGAAAATCGGCTGCTCGGGAAGCCGGGGCGGCCAGGCACGCCAGTTGAGCTCTCGGACGAGATCCAGCTCCCTGGGACCGGTGGGGCGCCACAGGGTCGTGGTCACGGTCGTCCCGGTCGTCGTCGCTCGTCGGCGGTCATGGAAGTCGCTCCCTGTCAGGTCAGCGCACGGTGAGTGCGTGCGTCAGACTACGTCGGACAGCTCCTCCAGCAACCGTCTTTTCGGGCGTGCCCCCACCATCGACCGCACCGGCTCTCCGCCCCGGAACACCATGAACGTCGGCATGGACAGCACCCGGTAGGCGTTGGTCGTCAGGGGGTTGAGGTCCACGTTCAGCTGGACGACCTTCAGGCGGTCGGCCTCCTCCGCCGCGAGGGCGCGCAGTACCGGGGCCATCTGACGGCACGGTGGGCACCAGTCGGCCGTGAACTCCACCAGGACCGGCAACTCCGCGCCGAGCACCTCCGCCTCGAAGTCCGTGTCCGTCACCTCTGCCACGCCCGCTGTCTTGCTCATCACGTCCGTCCTCCCCACTCGCATGCCGGTTCCGGACCGCCCGGAACCGTCGCCTCGGCCGCCAGCTCGTCGCGCGCCCGCTCCGCCCGCGTCAGCTGCTCGCCGACCTTCGCCCGCACCGACCGCAACTCGCCGATCAGCTCGTCGAGTTCGTCCAGCTTGCGGCGGTAGACGGCCAGTGACGCGGGGCAGGAGTCACCCTCCGGGTGACCCGCCCGCAGACAGTCCACGAAGGGCCGCGTCTCCTCCAGGTCGAACCCGAAGTCCTGGAGCGTACGGATCTGCCGGAGCAGCTTCAGGTCGTCCTCGTCGTAGGCGCGGTATCCGTTGTCCGTGCGCCGCGCGGGCATCAGCCCCCTTGACTCGTAGTACCGCAGGGTCCGTGTGGTGGTCCCGGCCCGCGCCGCCAGCTCGCCGATCCGCATGCCGATTCGCATACGGACGAAGGTAGTCCTTGACGCCGACGTCAAGGCAAGGTCACCCCGGCGGCAGCAGCGGCTTCTGTTCCACCGGGGACGACAGGACGATCGACGTCGTCGTCCGGCCCAGCGCCGACGTCTGTTCCAGGAGGTCCTCCAGATGGACCGTGTCCTCCACGGCCACCCGGAGGATCCAGCAGTCCTCGCCGACCACGTGGTGCACCTCGGTGATCTCGGGGCGGGCCAGCGGCTCCAGCGTCCTTGGGTGCTTGAGGTTGTAGCCGCCGTGCGGGTTGACCCGGATGAAGGCCTGGATGCCGTAGCCGAGGCGCACGGGAGCGACACGGGCGCCGTATCCGGTGATCGCGCCCGCCGACTCCAGCCGGCGCACGCGCTCCGTGACCGCCGCCGGGCTCAGCCGCACCCTCCTGCCCAGCTCGCTCAGTTCGATCCGGCCGTCGGTCTGGAGGAGTTCCAGGATCTGCCGGTCCAACGCGTCGAAGGCCACCGACGTTTCGTTGGCCGCAGCCCGCAACTGCCGTGTTCCTTTCGGTGCCCCGGCCGGATGTCCCATGTCCTGCCCTTCAGAACTGGCCTGTACGTCAGGAGAATTATGATCACAAGGTCCGCTACGGGGAGGAACATCATGCGTGACGTATTGGTCATCGGCGGCAATCGCTATTTCGGAAAGCGGCTCGTCGACCGCCTGATCTCCGCCGGAGACAGGGTGACCGCTCTCAACCGGGGATCCGCTTCCCCGCCTTCCGGCGCTGTTCACCTCGTCGCCGACCGCGACGACGAAGCCGCCCTGAATTCCGCTCTCGGCGACCGCACCTTCGATGTCGCCGTCGACCAGGTCTGCTACACGCCCCGCCAGGCGGCGATCGCCCGGCGCGTCTTCGCCGACGGTCGCGCCCGCCGCTATGTGATGACGTCCACGGTCAAGGTGTACGAGTACGAGGACTCCCTCGTCTACGAGGACGCCGTCGTCCCTGTCCGCGAAGACGCCGTCGATCCGCGTACCGTCCCCGTCGCCCTCGCACTCCCCTGGCACAAGCCGGAGTTCCGCGACACGCACTACGGCGAGGGCAAGCGTCAGGCCGAGGCGGTCTTCGCGGCCGACGGTACGGAGTTCCCGTACACCGCCGTACGCGTGGCCCATGTCCTGGGCAGGGACGACGACTTCACCGGCCGACTCGACCACTACGCCCAGCGTATCCGCACCGGCACCCCGATTGCCGTACCGACCGAGAACCGGCCCGCGACCTACATCCACGTCGACGAGATCGCCGACTTCCTGTTCTGGGCGGTGGGCCAGGACTTCACCGGGCCGGTCAACGCCGCCTCCCACGGCCTGCTGACAACCGAGGAGTTGTGCGCGGCCGTGGCCCGGCACATCCCGGACGGCAGGACCGTCTTCCAGAACGTCGACGTCGGTGAGGTGTCGCCGTTCTCCTTCGCTCGCTCGTACGGCATGGACAACTCCCGTGCTTCGGGGCTCGGTTTCACCTTCGGCCACATACAGGAGTGGTTGCCGCGAGCCGTCGCGGAGACGCTCGGCGCGGATGCGGGGAAGGGCGAGTGATATGCGGTACCGCACGTAGCGGTACCGCGTTTGATGTGCGCGCCTGGAGCGGGAGCCGCCCCTTACCGTGGACCCCATGACGACCACGGAGCAGCCTCCTCAGCCCGAGAACCTGCCCAAGGCCGAGTTCGCCTTTCCCGGCCCGCTGCGCGACCAGCTCGTCGCCGCGGTTCTCGGCGGTTCCAAGACGTCCACGACCGGGCTGGTCATCGACTACGAGCACGAGGGCGAGCCTCTGCCCGAGGTCGGGAGCCGGTCAGTGGTCGTCGACTCCGGCGAGCGGCCGGTCGGGATCATCGAGATCACCGGTGTACGGGTGGTCCCGCTCGCGGAGGTCGATCTCGCCCACGCGCTCGACGAGGGCGAGGGCTATGCCGATGTGGCCGCGTGGCGGGCCGGTCATGAGCGGTTCTGGCACAGCGAGGGGATGCGGGCGGCCCTGGAGGACCCCGGGTTCACCGTGGACGACACGACACCGGCGGTACTGGAACGCTTCCGCCTGGTGGCCGACCTCAGGGGTGGCGCAGGTCGCCCCTGAGGTTCTCGCCCCCGCCGCCCCCGCCCGTCCCGTCCTGCCCCTGGGCGCTGCTCCCCCGGACCCCCGGCTCGCTGAAACGCGCTCGTCCTCGGACGCCGGACGGGCTGGAAGCGCAGACCCACGCCGAAGGAGCACCGCCCGAGCTGCGGAAACGGCGGGAGCGGCAGGGCCCCACCTCGAACGCCGGACAGGCACTGATACCGGTCACGCGCTGAACAGATGCCGAAGGCGGGCGGGTGGGACAACACGACCTGGGCTGGACCGACGACGCGGCACAACTCACCGCCCGGTACGCGTGAGCTCGCGCGGGTCCGCCTTCTCGGACTCCGCCCCCTCCGTTTCCCCCGCGCGAGCGCTCCCCTGCCCCGGCAGCAGGAACGCGACCAGCACCGTCCCCACCCCCAGGATCACCGCCCCGATCAGACTGGTGTGGGCCACCGCGTCCGAGAACGACGAGCCGACGGCGTCCGCCATCCGGCTCGCCCCCTGGGCGAGTTGGGCGGCCTGTGTCTGCAACTCGGCCGCCTGCTCGGTCTTCCCCGCGCTCGCCGCCTGCGACGCCTGTGCCGCGAGCTGCTGGGCCCGTTCGCCGATCGCCTGGGCCACCTGGTAGCCCGCGCCGACCGAGTCCTGGGCCTGGCTCAGGGCGCCCCTGGGCAGCTTGCTGCCGTTCGTCGCGTCGGTGAGGTGGGAGGCGTACGACGTGGAGAGGAGTGAGCCGAGGATCGCGATGCCGAGCGAGCCGCCCAGCTCCAGCGAGGTGTCGTTCACCGCGCCGCCGACGCCCAGTTCGGACTCGGGGAACGCACCCATGATCGCGTCCGTGCACGGGGAGAGCGCGAGGCCGATCGCGAGGCCGAGGACGACGAGAGGGGCGACGAAATCCCCGTACGACGAACCGGAGTCCACCTGCGAGAGCAGCGCGAGGGCCGCCGTACCGCCGACCATGCCCGCCGTGACCGTGACCTTCATGCCGGCGCGTGGGGTGAAGTAGCCGGTGAGGGCCGAGCCGACGAAGACCGCGCCCGCGAGGGGCAGCATGCGCAGACCGGTGTCCAGGGCGTCGTGGCCGAGGACGAACTGGAGGTGCTGGGTGAGGTAGTAGAACGCGCCGAAGACCGCCAGGAAGAACAGGGCGACCGCGAGGTTCGAGCCCGCGAACCGGCGCTGTGTGAAGCGGCGTACGTCGAGGACCGGGCGCGGGTGGCGCAGTTCCCACACCACGAAGAGGACGAGGCCGAGCCCCGCGGCGACCGCCGCCGTGATCGCCTTGACGCCCCAGCCGAAGTGCGGCCCCTCGATGATCATGTAGACAAGCGCCGCGATCCACACCACCGACAGCAGCCCGCCGGCGTAGTCGATGCGGTCGTGGTGGCCCGCCCTGGACGGCGGTACGAGGACGAGGGCGCCGATGATGGCGAGCGCCGCTATCGGCACGTTGATCAGGAACGTGGACGCCCAGCCGTGGTTCTCCAGCAGCGCGCCCGCGACCAGCGGGCCGGCCGCGATGGCGAGTCCGGCGGTGGCGGTCCAGAGGGTGATCGCCTTGGCGCGTTCGGCGCGCGGGAAGGTCACGGCGAGGAGGGAGAGCGTCGCGGGCATGATCAGCGCGGCGCCCACGCCCATGACGGCACGCGCCGCGATGACCCCGGTTGCCGACCCGACCAGTGAGCCCGCGACCGACCCGGCGCCGAAGACGACCAGGCCGAGCACGAGCGCCCCGCGCCGGCTGTACTTGTCGCCGATCGCGCCGAGCAGCAGCATCAGGGCCGCGTACGGGACGGTGTAGCCGTCTATGACCCACTGGAGGTCGGCGCTGGACAGGCCCAGGTCCTGGGTCATGTCGGGGGCGGCGACGGTGAGGGCGGTGTTCGCCATCACGATGATCAGCAGACTCAGGCAGAGGACGAGGAGTGCCCACCAGCGCCGGGCGTAGGGGCCATCCATTCTCTCGACGGGTTCCGTACTGACGAGTCGTCCGAGTCGCATGGATCGCATGGCTACCGGGTCACCTTCCTCACTGGACCGAGCACTGATCGATTTACACAGTTGCGTGCAGTTGCACAGCGGTGTGCAATGTATCTCGATGCACAGTGCTGTGCAAACAGGGAAGGGAAGAAGGGAGGGCACAATGTCAGCCATGACCACGGGCCACACCAGCCGCGCCGACGCGAACCGCCACCGCATACTCGACGTCGCCCTCGCCGAGCTGCTGCGCGACCCCGACGCTTCGATGGACCAGATCGCGCGCGCCGCTGGTGTCGTACGACGGACGGTGTACGGGCACTTCCCCAGCCGGGAGGCGCTGATCAGCACGCTGCTCGACGGCGCCGTCGAGGCCGTGGCCGCCGCGTACGCCGAGGGGCGCGAGGGCGCGGGGGACCCGGCGGAGTGCGTCGCCCGCACCACGCTCGCGGTCTGGCAGGTCGCCGACCGTTACCGCATCCTCGTCGGGCTCGCCCAGCGCAGCGTCACCGTCCAGGGCATCCGCGACCGGTTCACCCCGGTCCGCGAGGCCTGTGTCGAGGTGCTCCGGCAGGGCCTGGAGGAGGGCGCGTTCAGCTCACCACTGCCGGCGCCGGCGCTGGCGTACGTGCACGAGCAGATGCTGTTCGCGCTGATGGAGGCGGTGAACGACGGGCTCCTGGCACCGGAGGAGGCGGGCCGCTCCGCCGCGGTCACCCTGCTGACCGCGGCGGGCGTACCGGCCTCCCGGGCCACCGCGCTGGTGGCCGAGCTGAGCGACCGGGGCGGGCAACTGCCCGTAGTAGGTGAAATGTAGGGAAAAGCAGAAATGGCCGAGCGGCCAGGCACGGGGGAGGGCCTGGCCGCTCGGCGTCTTTCGGGGTCCTGGGGCTCCGGCGGACCTGCCGGGGCGCCCCAGGCCGGGTGACCGGACTACGGGGGAGTATCCAGTCACCCGGAGTCTTCCGCGATTTTCAGTGAGCCGGTGTCAGGCTGTCAGGCCTTCGCCAGGGCCTTCTCGCCGCCCTGCTCGGGCACGCCGTCGACGTGGGTGTCCTCGGCTCCCTCGGCGCCCCCGGCTCCCTCGTCCAGCAGGGTCTTCTCGTCGAAGGGGATGCCGCCGGCGAGGACCTGGTTGACCCGCTCGCGGTCGATCTCCTTGGTCCAGGTGCCGATCAGGACCGTGGCGACCGCGTTGCCCGCGAAGTTCGTGAGGGCGCGGGCCTCGCTCATGAAGCGGTCGATGCCGACGATGAGACCGATGCCGTCCACCAGGGCGGGCTTGTGCGACTGGAGGCCGCCGGCCAGGGTCGCGAGACCGGCGCCGGTGACACCCGCCGCGCCCTTCGAGGCGACCAGCAGGAACAGGAGCAGCGGGATCTGCTCGCCGATCGACATCGGCGTACCCATGGCGTCGGCGATGTAGAGGGACGCCATGGTCATGTAGATCATGGTGCCGTCGAGGTTGAAGGAGTAGCCGGTCGGGACCGTGATCCCGACGACGGGCTTGCTCACACCCAGGTGCTCCATCTTCGCGATGAGGCGCGGCAGCGCGGACTCGGAGGAGGAGGTGGACAGGATCAGCAGGAACTCACGGCCCAGGTACTTGAAGAGCGGGAGGATGTTCATGCCTGCGACGATCCGCAGCAGCGCGCCGAGCACGATGAAGACGAAGAGGAAACAGGTGACGTAGAAACCGAGCATCAGGACGGCGAGGCTCTTGAGTGCGTCGACGCCAGCGGAACCGGTGACCGCGGCGATCGCGCCGAAGGCGCCGACCGGGGCCGCCCACATCACCATCGCGAGGATGCGGAACACGAGCCGCTGGATGTGCTCGACGCCGCGCAGGATCGGCTGGCCGGCCGAGCCCATGGCCTGCAGGGCGAACCCGGCGAGCAGGGCGATGAGCAGCGTCTGGAGGACCTCGCCGCCGGTGAAGGCGGAGACGATCGTCGTCGGGATGATGCCGAGCAGGAACTCGGTGGTGTCCTTGGCCTCGGCCGCGACCTGTGCCTGGCCGGTCTCCTTGACGGCGTCGGTGACCGCGAGGCCGGTGCCCGGGTCCAGGATGTTCCCGACGACCAGGCCGATGCCGAGGGCGACGAGCGACATCACCGTGAAGTAGCCGAGGGCGATGCCGCCCACGGCGCCGACCTTCGCTGCCTTCCGTACCGAGCCGATACCGAGCACGATCGTGCAGAAGATGATCGGCGAGATCATCATCTTGATCAGGTTGACGAAGCCGGTTCCGATCGGCTTCAGCTCGACGGCGAAGTCCGGGGCAATCAGACCCACGGCGATACCGGCGGCCACCGCGATGATGACCGCGATGTAGAGGTAATGGGTACGGTCCCGCTTGGCGGCGGGTGCGGCAGGTGCCGTTGAGGATGAGGTGGCCACGGCTGCCCTCCTTGACGTCGTCGTCGGCATCACCGGCGTGCGGCTCACGTCCGGGAGATGGGGAGAAAGTTGTGCGGGGACGATCGGTACTTCGGGTTCGCGGGCGGCGACCGAGAACGGGCCAGGACCCGTGAATCGCGTCCCTGCGATGCGGTGACTATCTCCCGGCCTGTGAGGGCGGTCACCCTTCCGTTCATTTAGTTCACGCTTATAAGGAGAGGCAGACTGACACCATGCGTTTCCCCCGCGTTCCCGGACCCCGCAGTCTGGCCGCCCAGCTCTTCACCATGCAGGCCGTGCTGATAGCGGTCGTCGTGGCCGGATGTGCGCTGTTCACGTACCTCAGCGACCGCAGTCAGGCCGAGGACGCGGCGGGCCGCCAGGCGATGGCCGTCGCCCGTTCCATCGCGGACGCCCCCTCGGTACGCGAGGCCATCCGCACCGCTCCAAGGCCGACGACGCTGCTCCAGCCGTACGCCCTCCAGGTGCAGCACGACACGGACGTCGACTTCGTCACGATCATGAACCCCGAGGGCATCCGCTGGACACACCCCAACGAGGAGCAGATCGGCCAGCGCTTCCTCGGGCACCGGGAGCGCGCGCTGCGCGGCGAGTCGTTCACGGAGGTCTTCTCCGGCACGCTCGGCCCGTCCGTCCGCGCGGTCACCCCGATCCGCGCCGACGGCGACTCCGACGGCGAGATCATCGGGCTGGTCAGCGCGGGTATCCGGGTCGAGGAGATAAGCGCCCGGGTCCAGGACCAGGTCACGGCGCTGTTCGGGGTAGCGGTGGGCGCCCTGGCGCTGGGCGCGGTCGGCACGTACGTCATCAACGCGCGCCTGCGCCGCCATACGCACGGGATGAACGCGGCCGAGCTGAGCCGGATGCACGACTACCATCAGGCCGCCCTGCACGCCGTACGGGAAGGGCTGCTGATGCTGGACGGGCAGTACAAGGTGGCGTTGATGAACGACGGCGGGCGGGAACTGCTGGGCGTCGACGACGAGCGGGAGGTCGTCGGCCGGTCCGTGGCCGAGCTGGGGCTGCCGGCGCCGCTGACGGGCGCGCTGCTGTCGGCCGAGCCGCGCGTCGACGAGGTGCATCTGACCGCCGACCGGGTGCTGGTCGTCAACACCTCCCCGGTGTCGGGCGGTGAGCGCCGGGGCACGGTCGTGACCTTGCGTGATGTGACCGAACTCCAGTCCCTGATGGGCGAGTTGGACTCCGAGCGCGGTTTCACCCAGGCGCTGCGCTCGCAGGCGCACGAGGCGGCGAACCGTCTCCACACGGTCGTCTCGCTGATCGAGCTCGACCGGGCGGACGAGGCCGTGGACTTCGCGACCGCCGAACTGGAACTGGCCCAGGCTCTCACCGACCAGGTGGTCGCGGCGGTCAGCGAACCGGTGCTGGCCGCCCTGCTGCTCGGCAAGACGGCACAGGCGAACGAGCGGGGCGTGGAGCTGGTGGTGTCGGAGGACAGCAGCCTCGACGACGGCCTCCTCCCCGACACGCTCCCCTCCCGCGACCTGGTCACCATCCTGGGCAACCTCATCGACAACGCGGTGGACGCGGCCCAGGGAAGCCTGGAGAGCGGCATGGGGCCGTCGCGGGTGACCGTGACGGCCCTGACGGAGGACTCCCTGCTGGTGCTGCGGGTCTCGGACACCGGCACGGGCGTCGACCCGGCCCACACGGAGGCGGTCTTCCAGCGGGGCTTCACGACCAAGCCGGCGGGCCCGGGCGGGCGCGGTCTCGGTCTGGCGCTGGTACGGCAGGCGGTGGCCCGGCACGAGGGGACGCTGACGGTGGCGGAGGCGGCGGGCGGCGGGGCGGAGTTCGAGGTGCGGCTGCCGTTGCCCAAGGTCGCGGCGCCCGTGGTGAACCCGGCGAACGCTTCGGGGCGTCCCGCCCCGGTCAAGTCCCCCGAGCCCGTCAAGTCCCCCGAGCCAGTCGATTCCACCGAGCCCGCCAAGTCCCCCGAGCCCACCGAGCCCGTCGAGCCCGCCTTGCCTGGAGGCGACGTATGACCGACCCGACAGATACGAAGCGCAGAGACACGACGACCGACCCCATCCGCGTTCTTGTCGTGGAGGACGACCCGGTCGCCGCCGACGCACACGTCATGTACGTGGGCCGGGTGCCCGGCTTCACGGCCGTCGGCAAGGCGCACACCGGCGCGGAGGCGCGGCGCGCGCTGGACCGTACGCCCGTGGACCTGCTCCTCCTCGACCTCCATCTGCCGGACGGCCACGGACTGCAGCTGGCCCGCTCGCTCCGCGCGGCCGGCTACCACGCCGACGTCATCGCGGTGACGTCGGCGCGGGACCTGGCGGTGGTGCGGGAGGGGGTCTCGCTCGGGGTCGTCCAGTACGTACTGAAGCCCTTCACCTTCGCCACCCTCCGGGACCGGCTGGTCCGGTACGCCGAGTTCCACGCGTCGGCGGGCGAGGCGAGCGGTCAGGACGAGGTCGACCGCGCGCTGGCGACCCTGCGCGCACCGGGCCCCGCCGCCCTCCCCAAGGGCCTGAGCGCCCCCACCCTGGAACGGGTCACAGTGGCCCTCCGGGCCAGCACCGAGGGGCTCACCGCGGCCGGGGTCGCCGAGGAGGTCGGCATCTCGCGCATCACCGCCCGGCGCTATCTGGAACACCTGGTGGACGCGGGACGGGCGGCGCGGAGCCCGCAGTACGGGCAGGTGGGGCGGCCGGAGTTGCAGTACCGGTGGGTGAAAGGCTGACGGGAGAGGGGGAGTTGGGCGGGTTGAGCGGTGGGCGCTGCGCATGCAGTTCGGTGGGCGTCGGTCCACCCGCGAGCAGCTCACCCACCTGTGCGAGGCGTCCGGGCGCAAGCACGTCGACGTACGCGTGCTCCCCGTCGAGGCCGGAGCATTCCCCGGCGCCGGGCATGCCGTTCTGTACGCCGACGGTGCCGTCCCGCAACTGGACACCGTGCAACTGGACTCCGCCCACGGCGGCGAGTTCACCCACGCCGATTCCCAACTCGCCAAGTACCGCGCCCACATGGACTGGTGGCACTCCCACACCCTGAGCCCTCAGGACTCGCGCGCGACCTCATCCACGCCATCGCCCAGCAACTTCAAGGAGATCCACCATGCCGGAGATCACCTGGGAAGAGCCCTACTGCGCCGAGGGAAACAACTGCTTCCGCATAGGCACCGACCCGAACGGCAACGCCTACATCGCCATCGCCGGCCAGGAGGACACCTACCTCACCGACACCCGAGAAGCCCTCCGCACCCTCATCCAGGACATCAAGGCCGGCAAAGCAGACCACCTGCTGTAACCCCCGCTACAAAACAACCCCTGCTCACACCTCAGGCAACACCCCAGGCCTGAACGGCTCCACCCCCACAACCCGCCGCACCCGCGTCACCTCGATCAGCAACATCACGCGCCGCTCCCCGGGAAGCAACCACGGATACCGCTCCTCCCCGATGTACTTCTGGGTGAGCCGGTCCATGGACCGCTCCGCCTTCTCGCCCTCCACGAACCGCACCACGCGTCCCCGGATCTCCGCACGGTCGTACGGGTTCTCGGGGTCGTGGTGCGACAGCGAGACGTTCGGATTGATGCGGAGGTTCTCCTCCTTCACGCGGCCGATCGCCGTGTTGACCATGACGTGGTCGCCCTCGATGTCGACCCACATCGGCGACACCTGCGGCATCCCGTCCGCACCGACCGTCGCGAGGTGCCAGAAGTTCGGGGCCAGCAGCCGCTCCCGTATGTGCCCCTCGATCTTCTCCGCCGCCTTGCCACTCACAAGACCACCACCCTCCGAAACCCTCCGGGCGCCACCCTGGCAACCCGGCCTCATCCTGACCGCAGCCTGCAGCTTCCGGCAACGGGTACGCGCCCTCTCAACATGCCCGCCCGAAAGGCAACTTGAGGCACGCCGCCCATCGGCCACAGAAATCGGATACAGAAAGGGGCGTCCCCGGGACGGGACAGACGACAAGACAGCCGCGCCACATCGGCAGACCGCACAAATCGCGCCGCCACTACTCGCCAGTCACCCACCCAGCGAGCCCCCACCCCCACCGCACCCGTCTTCGACTCTCGCCCGCAGTGCCGACACCCCAACCGCCTCAGGCCCCCGCACACTCCAACAGCGAACGTCCGCGCATATGCCCCACCACCTTGCCGTTCGCACGGTCGGACAGCTTCGGAAGCCCTGGGTACACCTCACCCGGTTACCGACCCACGATCTCCGGCCAGTACGGGGACGACCGGAATCAGCCCCCGAAGCCGTAGTTTCCTACGATCCGTAATTGTGGCCGAACAGACCGTAGTCACCCGACGCCCCACACCCCTAGCTTGTGGCGCGTGCGCCGATCCTCAGTCCCACCCCCACCGCCCCCGCCGCCGACCCCGCCCTTCGACGCCCACGCCGCCCGCAGACTCCGAACGGCCCTCGGAATGGGCCCCGAGCATGTCGCGTACGGAATGCGGGTCTCGTACGGGCTGCCATACATCACGCCCGACCACGTGATCGCCTGGGAACGCGGCATCATGGCCCCCGCCAAGCACGAACTCATCGCTCTCGCAGGCGTGTTGTGGTGCGCGCCCTGCGAACTCGTCGGCCGTCCCCACACCTTGCGCGAGCACCGCGCCGCGCGTGGGATCGGCGCCGAGGACGTCGCGCGGGCCGTCGGGCTCGAACTCCTCGTCTATGCACGGATGGAGGAGAGCGGCGAGTGGCGCGGCACCGAGCGGCAGTCCGCGATCCTCGCCGAGGTGCTCGAACTCTCGCTCCCCGACTTCATCACCCTCACCGGCCTCGACGGCAAGCTCGCCGGCCTGCTGCGCAGCGCGGTCACGACGCGCTGGCAGGCTTACGTCCGCCCCGTCAACAAGATGCTGCCGCTGAACCGGCGCCTGCTGGAAAGCACCCTCCAGGAGCTGCACCGCTACTACCAGGGGCAGATGGCCGCCACCCTGACCTGGTCGGACGGCTCCGCGGCGACGGAGGCGAGCCACGCCGGGCGCGACTTCCTCGACCGGATCGTGGAGCACTTCTGGACGAGAGTCGACACCCTCACCCCCTGAACACCCAGACCCTGAACGCCCGCCCAGGCCCTAACCCTGACCGCCCAGGCCTAGAACACCGACTCCGCCTCCTCCATCCGGTCCGTCGGAACCGTCTTCAGCTCGGTGACCGCCTCCGCCAGCGGCACCATCACCACGTCCGTCCCGCGCAGCGCCGTCATCCGTCCGAACGCGCCCTGGTGCGCGGCCTCCACCGCGTGCCAGCCGAACCGGGTGGCGAGGACGCGGTCGTACGCGGTGGGCGTGCCGCCGCGCTGGATGTGGCCGAGGATGACCGGCTTGGCCTCCTTGCCGAGCCGGCGTTCCAGCTCGTACGCCAGTGCCGTACCGATGCCCCGGAAGCGCTCGTGGCCGAACTGGTCGATCTCGCCGTGGCCGTAGTCCATGCTGCCCTCGGCGGGGTGCGCGCCCTCGGCGACGCAGATGACCGCGAACTTCTTGCCGCGTGCGAACCGTTCCTCGATCATCTTCACGAGGTGGGCGGGGTCGAAGGGGCGTTCGGGGAGGCAGATGCCGTGGGCACCGGCGGCCATGCCGGACTCCAGGGCGATCCAGCCCGCGTGCCGGCCCATGACCTCGACGACCATCACGCGCTGATGCGACTCGGCGGTGGTCTTCAGGCGGTCCATCGCCTCCGTCGCGACGCCCACCGCCGTGTCGAAGCCGAACGTGCGGTCCGTCGCCGAGATGTCGTTGTCGATCGTCTTCGGAACGCCGACCACCGGCAGGCGCGCATCGCTCAGCATCCGGGCCGCCGTCAGCGTGCCCTCTCCGCCGATCGGGATCAGTACGTCGATTCCGAACTCGCGGGCCATGTCCTGCGCGTTCTCGCAGGCCTCGCGGAGCCGGTCGCGCTGCAGCCGGGAGGAGCCGAGGATGGTGCCGCCGCGGGCGAGGATGCCGCTGACGGCGTCGAGGTCGAGGGTGCGGTAGCGGCCGTCGAGGAGCCCGGCGTAACCGTCCTCGAAGCCGATGACCTCGTCGTCGTACTGCGTGACCGCTCGGTGGACGACCGACCGGATCACTGCGTTCAAGCCCGGACAGTCGCCGCCTGCGGTGAGAACTCCGATACGCATCGTGCTGTGTCTCCTGCTCGCTCTGCTCGCTTGTGATACCGGTGAGCCACCCCAATTGTTTCATGCCGGGGCAGGACCGCGATTCCGGCGGTGCCCCGGTCCTGACGGGTGCCCTATCCAGCGTCGCGGGTACTGTCAAGAGGGTTCCGCTCGCACCGGTGGGCGATATTTGCGAGCGCCCGAACGATCAGTGAAGAGCAAGGAAACGGAGAGCACGCGTGACGACCCGCAGCGTGTACGTGACCGGGATCGACCGGGGCGACGGCCGCCAGGTCGTCGAGCTGGGAGTGATGGAACTCCTGACCCGGCAGATCGACCGGGTGGGTGTCTTCCGCCCCCTGGTGCACGACAACCCGGACCGTCTCTTCGAGCTGCTGCGCGCCCGCTACCGCCTCTCCCAGGACCCGGCGACCGTGTACGGCATGGACTACCCGGAGGCGTCCGCGCTCCAGGCCGAGCAGGGCACCGACGAGCTGGTCTCCACCCTCGTCGACCGCTTCCTGTGCGTCGCCCGCGAGTACGACGTCGTCCTCGTCCTCGGCACCGACTTCGCCGACACCCAGTTCCCGGACGAGCTGGCCCTCAACGCCCGCCTCGCGAACGAGTTCGGCGCGTCCGTCGTCACGGTCGTCGGCGGCCGCAACGAGACCGCCGAGTCGGTGCTCGCCGAGACGCGCAACGCGTACCGCGCGTACCAGGCGCTGGGCTGCGACGTCCTCGCCATGGTCGCCAACCGCGTCGCCCGCGAGGACCGCACCGCCATCGCCGAGCGCCTCGGCTCCCGCCTGCCCGTGCCCTGTTACGTCCTCCCCGACGAGCCCGCCCTCTCCGCGCCGACGGTCGCCCAGATCACCCACGCGCTCGGCGGCAGGGTGCTGCTCGGCGACGACTCGGGCCTCGCCCGCGACGCGCTGGACTTCGTCTTCGGCGGCGCGATGCTGCCCAACTTCCTGAGCGCGCTGACCCCGGGCTGTCTGGTCGTCACCCCCGGCGACCGCTCCGACCTGGTCGTCGGCGCACTGGCCGCGCACAGCGCCGGTACGCCGCCCATCGCGGGCGTCCTGCTGACCCTGAACGAGCGCCCCAGCGACGAGGTCCTCACCCTCGCCGCCCGCCTCGCCCCCGGCACCCCGGTCGTCTCGGTCGCCGGTAGCAGTTTCCCCATCGCCGCCCAGCTCTTCTCCCTGGAGGGGAAGTTGAATGCGGCGACCCCACGCAAGGCGGAGACGGCCCTCGGCCTGTTCGAGCGCCACGTGGACACGACCGAGCTCCTCAGGCGGGTCTCCGCACCCAGCAACGACCGCGTCACCCCGATGATGTTCGAGCACAAGCTCCTCGAACGCGCCCGCGCCGACAGGCGCCGGGTCGTCCTCCCCGAGGGCACCGAGGAACGCGTCCTGCACGCCGCCGAGGTGCTGCTGCGCCGGGGAGTGTGCGATCTGACGCTGCTCGGCCCGGTCGACGGCATCCGCAAGAAGGCCGCCGACCTGGGCATAGACCTCGGCGACTGCCAGCTGATCGACCCGCAGACCTCCGAGCTGCGGGACCGGTTCGCCGAGAAGTACGCCCAGTTGCGCGCCCACCGGGGCGTCACGGTGGAACTGGCCTACGACGTCGTCTCGGACGTCAACTACTTCGGCACCCTGATGGTCCACGAGGGCCTGGCCGACGGCATGGTGTCGGGGTCCATGCACTCGACGGCCGCGACGATCCGCCCGGCCTTCGAGATCATCAAGACGAGGCCTGGGGGTCCCCCCTCCGGGGGAGCGTCGATCGTCTCGTCCGTCTTCTTCATGTGTCTGGCCGACAAGGTCCTGGTCTACGGCGACTGCGCGGTCAACCCCGACCCGAACGCCGAGCAGTTGGCCGACATCGCCATCCAGTCGGCCGCCACCGCCGAGATGTTCGGCGTGGAGCCGAGGATCGCGATGCTGTCGTACTCGACGGGTACGTCGGGTTCGGGCGCGGACGTCGACAAGGTGCGGGAGGCGACGGAGCTGGTGCGCTCCCGGCGCCCTGATCTGCGTGTCGAAGGCCCGATCCAGTACGACGCGGCCGTGGAGCCGACCGTGGCCGCCACGAAACTCCCGGGCTCCGAAGTGGCGGGCCAGGCAAGCGTGTTGATCTTCCCGGACCTGAACACCGGCAACAACACCTACAAGGCCGTGCAGCGTTCGGCCGGTGCGATCGCGGTCGGCCCGGTCCTCCAAGGGCTGCGCAAGCCGGTCAACGACCTGTCCCGGGGCGCCCTGGTCCCGGACATCGTCACGACGGTCGCGATCACGGCGATCCAGGCCCAGACCACCGACTCGGTCCCCAGCCAGGTCCCCGCTCAGAAGGTGCCCCACCAGTGACCGCGACCCGCGTCCTCGTCCTCAACTCCGGCTCGTCGTCGGTGAAGTACCAGCTGCTCGACATGCGCGACAGCAGCCGGCTCGCCGTGGGCCTGGTGGAACGCATCGGCGAGGAGACCTCCCGCCTCAAGCACACCCCGCTGGCGACCGGCGGCGCACCGCGTGAACGCACGGGCCCGATCGCCGACCACGAGGCCGCCCTGAAGGCGGTGGCGGAGGAGCTGGCAAACGATGGACTCGGCCTGGACTCGACGGAGTTGGCTGCCATCGGTCACCGTGTCGTGCACGGCGGCCAGTCCTTCACCGAGCCGACGGTCGTCGACGACACGGTCCTCGCGGAGATCGAGCGCCTGATCCCGGTGGCCCCGCTGCACAACCCGGCCAACCTCACCGGCATCCGCACGGCCCAGGCCCTGCGCCCCGACCTCCCCCAGGTCGCGGTCTTCGACACCGCCTTCCACACCACGATGCCGGAGTCGGCGGCCCGCTACGCGATCGACGTGAAGACGGCCGACGAGCACCGCATCAGGCGGTACGGGTTCCACGGCACGTCCCACGCGTATGTGTCGCGGGAGACGGCGAGGCTGCTCGGGCGGTCACCCGGGGACGTGAACGTGATCGTGCTGCACCTGGGCAACGGGGCGTCCGCGTCCGCCGTGCGGGGCGGCAGGTGCGTGGACACCTCCATGGGGCTGACCCCCCTGGAGGGGCTGGTCATGGGTACCCGCTCCGGTGACCTGGACCCGGCCGTCATCTTCCATTTGGCGCGCGTTGGCGGAATGTCCACGGACGAGATCGACACTCTTCTCAACAAGAAGAGCGGCTTGATCGGCCTGTGCGGAGACAACGACATGCGGGAAATCCGCCGCCGTATCGACGAGGGCGGCGCGGACGCCCCGGCGGCCCGGCTGGCCTTCGACATCTACATACATCGCCTGAAGAAGTACATCGGCGCGTATTACGCGGTACTCGGCCGGGTGGACGCCATCGCCTTCACGGCCGGGGTCGGCGAGAACGCGGCGCCGGTGCGCGAGGCGGCGGTGAGGGGCCTGGAGGGCCTGGGCGTGGCCGTGGACGGCGCCCTGAACCTCGTACGGAGCCCCGAGCCCCGTCTGATCTCGCCCGCGGCCTCCCGGGTCGCGGTGGCGGTCGTCCCGACGGACGAGGAGCTGGAGATCGCGACACAGACGTACGCACTGGTAGGAACAGACAACCAAACGGACAACTGAAGACACTTAGCGGATATTGATGGGAGAGCCTCACCTGAGCGCTATCCCGCCCCTTTGTGTCCAGTCCGTGCCTTCTACGTCGTCCACCAGGCGGAATATTCCGAAGCGAAACAAACCGATAGGATCGCCCCATGCGCCGTTCGAAAATCGTTTGTACTCTCGGCCCCGCGGTCGACTCCCACGAAATGCTTGTCTCGCTGATCGAGGCCGGAATGAACGTGGCCCGGTTCAACTTCAGCCACGGCACGCACGCCGAGCACCAGGGCCGGTACGACCGGGTCCGGGCCGCCGCCAAGGAGACGGGCCGAGCGATCGGCGTCCTCGCCGACCTGCAGGGCCCCAAGATCCGCCTGGAGACCTTCGCCGAGGGCCCCGTCGAGCTGGTGCGGGGCGACGAGTTCGTCATCACCACCGAGGACGTCCCCGGTGACAGGACCATCTGCGGTACGACGTACAAGGGCCTGCCGGGTGATGTGTCGCGCGGCGACCAGATCCTGATCAACGACGGAAACGTCGAGCTGAAGGTCGTGGACATCGAGGGCCCGCGGGTGAAGTCGATCGTCATCGAGGGCGGTGTCATCTCGGACCACAAGGGCATCAACCTGCCCGGCGCGGCCGTGAACGTCCCGGCCCTCTCCGAGAAGGACATCGACGACCTGCGCTTCGCCCTGCGCATGGGCTGCGACCTGGTCGCCCTCTCGTTCGTCCGCGACGCCGGTGACGTGGCCGACGTCCACAAGATCATGGACGAGGAGGGTCGCCGCGTCCCGGTCATCGCCAAGGTGGAGAAGCCCCAGGCGGTGGACAACATGGACGCCGTCGTCGCGGCCTTCGACGGCGTGATGGTGGCCCGCGGCGACCTCGCCGTGGAGTACCCCCTGGAGAAGGTCCCGATGGTGCAGAAGCGCCTGGTGGAGCTGTGCCGGCGCAACGCCAAGCCGGTGATCGTCGCGACCCAGATGATGGAGTCGATGATCACCAACTCCCGCCCGACGCGCGCCGAGGCGTCCGACGTGGCGAACGCGATCCTGGACGGCGCGGACGCGGTCATGCTGTCGGCGGAGTCCTCGGTCGGCGCGTATCCGCTCGAAACGGTCAGGACGATGTCGAAGATCGTGGCAGCGGCGGAGGAGGAACTCCTCGCCAAGGGCCTGCAGCCCCTGGTCCCCGGCAAGAAGCCGCGCACACAGGGCGGCTCCGTCGCCCGCGCCGCCTGCGAGATCGCCGACTTCCTCGGCGGCAAGGGCCTGGTGGCCTTCACCAAGTCCGGCGACACGGCCCGCCGCCTCTCCCGCTACCGCGCGAGCCAGCCGATCGTCGCCTTCACCACGGACGAGGGCACCCGCAACCAGCTGGCCCTGAGCTGGGGCGTCGACTCGTACGTCGTCCCGTTCGTCAACAGCACGGACGAGATGGTCTCCCTGGTCGACCAGGAGATGCTGAAGCTGGGCCGCTTCAACGTGGGTGAGGTCGTCATCATGACGGCCGGCTCCCCGCCCGGCGTCCCGGGCACGACGAACATGGTCCGCGTCCACCACCTGGGCGAGGGCGAACGCGCCTGACGACGTGGCGCTTGTACGGCTGCGAGGGCGTCCCCTGGCGACAGGGGGCGCCCTCGGACGTCTGCACGAGGACGCGCACAGACCTGTGGCCCGGCCCCCGCATCAGCGGTACGGCCGGGCCTCAGGCCTCGGTGCGGCTCCCGAACAGGGGACGTGAGTGCTCAGGTCGTGTACTGGTGCAGGCCGGGGACTTTCAGCGTGCCCCCGAACTGGCCGGCCTGGATGACCTTCACGTTCGTGAAGTAGATCAGCGGGATGTTCAGCGGCGGGGGGTGCTCCGGGCTGAACGTCACCGGGATCAGGCCGAACAGGTTGCCGGAGATGCTCTCCGTGTACATGATCGTGTCGCCGTCGGTGATCGTGGACGTCGTGCCCTTGCCCGCCTGCACGTGGTAGGTCTTGCCGGACGTGTCGTCCTTGACCAACTGGTGCAGGTCGCCGATGTCCGTACCGCCGGAGACCACGTACTTGAGGACTTCCTTGACCGTGCCGTCGGCGGTGCGCACCTTGACGATGCCCTGGTAGTCCGCGCCCTTGAGCAGCAGTGAACTGGCCTGCAGGGTCCACGGTTCGGCAGGCAAGCGAATCGAGTTGTCGACGCCGCCCTCGTCCTCGGTGGCGACCGGGCAGTCGTCCGCGTCGATCGTCTCGCTCGCCGAGGGGCTCGGGGTCGCGGTGGCCTCGTCGGCAGCCTCCGTGGTGTCCTCGGCCGCCTTGGTCGTGTCCTCGGCAGCGTCATTGAGGACCTCGGTGACCTTCGCGGTCGAGTCCTTGACCGTGGTGGATTCTGTCGTGTCCTTGCTGTCGTCGGAGCCCGCCTCCGCGCTCGCCGCGGGTGACGCGGCCGGCGTCGGCGTGGCGCTCTCAGCGGTGTCGGTCGACTCGGTGGTCTCCGTCGACTCCGTGGAAGTGTCCGTCGTGGACGCCGTGTCCGCCGTGTCCGCCGACGAGTCGCTGTCGCCCGTGAAGAGGTCGACGATCGCGTCGCCGATGGTCTCCAGCAGGCCGCCGCTCTCCTCGGTGGCGCTCGCGCTCGCCGAGGGGGTGGGCGTGGCCGTGTCGCTGTCGCCGCCGGTGCTGCCACTGGACGTCGTCTTGCTCGCGGACGGGGTCGGCGTCGGCTCGGCCGGGTCGTCGGAACCTGAATCCGGCGAATCGTCCGAGGAACCGGAGTCCGAGTCCGTGGCGGTGGCCGAGGGGGACGGCTCCGTCGCCGTGTCCTCGTCGTCGGACGACGAGGAGGAGCTGGTGGATGCGGAGGGCGTCGCCACCGTGTCCGTACCGTCCTCGGTGCCGTCCAGCACCTCGACGCACTTCTGGTATTCGTCGGCCGTCAGACTCTTCGACGTCGGCTGGTCGTCCGCGTTGGCGAGCGTCGGCGTGAACCCCATGCCCATGAGCACCGCGGTCGGCATCGCCGCCAGGGCTATCGCCTTTCCGGCGGGCATATGGAACCTGGTGAACAGCGGCTTCCTGGGGGCCGCGTGCCGCGGCCCGGTTCTCCCGCGGGACCCGTCCACTTCAGTCCCGTGGGTCACCTCGTCAGCCGGCACTGTGCCTCCCGTTCGCCCCGTTCACCGGGCTCGTTCCTGACAGATCGTTCGGCTCGTACGGCTCGTTCGTCTCGTTCGACTTGCTCATGCTCAGTCCACTCGGCTCCGCCGCCGGGTCCGCCCTGTCGGTGGCCTCGCCGGCCGAAGGAGTTACGGGGGCCGCAGCCGCGGGGGCGCCATCGATGCTCTTGCCCACGGGCTCCCCGTACTTCGGCTCCGGTTCACCGGGCGCCCAGGCGATGGCCAGCGCGCCGCCGACCATGGCCAGCAGGAAGCCGATGACGAAGCCGCCGAAGTTGGAGACCGGGAGGGACACCAGAGCCAGCAGGATCGCGGCGGTGCCGGCGAAGGTCCGTACGTGCTTCTGGAACCAGAGGCTGATTCCGAGTACGACGAGCAGCACACCGATGATCAGCGACCCGGCGCCCGCCGTCGTCGACATCGCCATCGTCAGATGCCCGATTTGCAGGTCGAAGTACGGGAAGTACATGATCGGAAAGCCGCCGAGCAGGATGAGAAGTCCTGCCCAGAACGGACGGGCGCCCCGCCAGTCGCGGAACTTCCGCTTGAAGACGTGGAGATAGTGCTCGTCCTGCGCGGGCGACTCGGCGTTCATGGAAAACAGCTCCCTGGAGCGGTGTTGCCGTGATGAGTGTTATTGCGGGTGTAGGAGAGCGAACGGGCGGGGCACCATCGGGCCCCGCCCGTCACTGAGCGCCTAGTAGCACTCGGCTTTGGTGCCCTTCGACAGCTTCATCGAGAGGCCACTGAGCTTGAAGGTTCCGGCAGTGGTGGCCCACGCCGTCTGCTTCACACCGGTGAGCGTCGCCGAATCGGCCTGCTGGGCGAAGCCGAACTTGCTGGCCCGCCCCTCGTCGAGCTCCTGCTGCTTGACCTTCGGTCCCTTGGAGATGGAACCGGCGGCCACACCGATGTCGATGTTGCTGAACACCGCGTCGGCTTCGAGTTCCGCGACGTCGATGTACAGGTTCTCGGCCGCAACCGGGGTCCCGCCCCCGCCGGCTTCCAGCCGGAGAGTGACCGAACCCAGGACCGGGATGTTCGGCGTGACCACGGACTGGCACATGTTGGTGATGTCGGCAGTGGTGAACGCCGAGACCGCGACGGGGTTTATGGTCCCGCCGGGACCCACGTCAACCGCCCCGTACTGCGAGAACCCCTTGCCTTCGAGCAAGTCCGCCGTGACCTTGAAGTCCTGGCCCGACACACTGAACGAAGCGGCGAGAGCACCCTGCGCGAGGGCGACACCTATACATGCCGTAGCGGCAACGCTGGGCACCATGACCACAGCGAAACGCTTCCATCTTGTCCCGCCACGCACCTGGGACTGCATATTTCCTCCTTCTCGGACGTACATCTCCTGGCCCTGGCTGCCCCATGACGGCGGCTCAGCCGGGCAGGGATGGGAGAAGTGCTACGTCCTCGGTAAGGAGAGCGCCCGCGCTCGACGGCGCGAACAGCGCCCGAATCACCGGCGATCACCCCCGAGCGACAACCACTGGTCGCGCCTGACGCACATCACGCACAACCTTGCCGGACAGGCTCCACCAGAAGGCGAAGACCCCCCTGTCCGAGAGCCGGCGCCACTGCCGCCGACTCTGCCCGGTGGGGACCCAACAACTCCCGTCCGCCCGACTGGCTGTCGGTGTACGGGATAGGACCGAGCGACGCCGATCGTGGTGCATTCTCGCCGCCCGCACAAGGGGGTTCGTTACTGGCTAGTAACGGGCAGATAACCGAGCACCGACCCGCGGGTATCACGCGACAACGCTGGGTGGCCCTCAGAGGGGTGACAAACCGGCAGCTTCACGGCCCAAACCCGACAGCAGGACGCCTCTGACTTACTCCAAGTAACAGCGGCCGCAATTACCAAGATTTGGCAAAGTGCGGCCGCATGAGTACTCGATCGACAAATTCTTCACGCTGACAACACGCGTCATGGTGTTTAGCGACAGGTCAGACCACTGATCGAACGGCGACCCGCCGCCCACCCCGACCGACCGGTCAGAACAACGCCCGCGCCAGCGCCCGCCTGGCCGTCGCCACCCGCGGATCATCCGCGCCGACGAGCTCGAACAGCTCCAGCAGCCGCAGCCGTACGGCATCCCGGTCGTCGCCCGCCGTTCGCCCCACCGTCTCGATGAGCCGCCCGAACGCGTCCTCGACATGGCCGCCCACCAGATCCAGGTCGGCGGCGGCGATCTGCGCCGCCGCGTCCTGCGGCTTCTCGGCGGCGTCCTTGCGTACCTGCTGCGGGTCGATCCCCTGCACGCGCTGGAGCAACTCGGCCTGCACCAGCCCGAGTTTGGCCTCCGTGTTCCCGGGGTCGTCGCTCAGCACGTTCTTGTACGCCTGCACCGCGCCGCCCAGGTCCCCCGCGTCCAGGGCCTGCACCGCCGCTTCGAGAAGGGCGTCGTACGGTCCGACCGGGGCCTGGGGAGCGGCGGCGACAGGCCGGTCACCGGGTTCGGCGTCCGTGTCGACGACGAGGCCGGTGAGGCCGAAGCGCTGCTCGGCGACCTGCACCAGCTGGTCGAGGGTCTGCCGGATCTGCACCTCGCCGGCGGCGCCCTGGAAGAGCGGCAGGGCCTGGCCGGCGACGACGGCGAAGACGGCCGGAATCCCCTGGATGCCGAACTGCTGCATCAGCATCTGATTGGCGTCGACGTCGACCTTGGCGAGGACGAAGCGCCCGTTGTACTCGACGGCCAGGCGCTCAAGGACGGGGCTCAGCTGCTTGCACGGCTCGCACCACTCGGCCCAGAAGTCGATGACGACGGGCACCTCTGTGGACCGCTGCAGGACGTCGGGTTCGAACCCGGCCTCGTCGACATCGATGACGAGGTCTGTCGGGGAGACGGCCCCTCCCCCACCCTGCCGGGCGGCTTCGGCGCGCGCCTGCTCCGCCTTCGACTTGGCCTCCTGGGCCGCCTTAACCGCGGCGAGGTCGACGACCCCGCTCATGGACATGTTCCGTGGCTGCATGCGTCTATCCTCCCCCGTCCCGCGCTCACATGTGAAAGGCCCAGTGAAAAGGGACCCTGGTCGATGGGCACAGCTTTCGCTACGGGTCGTAGCGTAACGGCAGCCGTGGCCCCCTGTGAACCACTACCCGGTGATCTCCCTCACGACCGCTCAGGGCAGGAACGGCCGGTTATCGTCGTGTCATGCAGAGTCGCACCCCCGCCGGCCGCACGGGACGCCCCCGTAGCGTCGCCGCGGACGCCGCGATCCTGGCGGCGACCAGGGCAGCCCTGGTCGAACTGGGCTGGTCCGGGCTGACGCTGGGCGACGTGGCGATGCGCGCGGGGGTCGCCAAGACGACGCTCTACCGCCGCTGGCCCGGCAAGAACGAACTGGTCGTCGACGCGGTGGCGGCCCTCTTCGACGAACTGGAGCTGCCCGACCGGGGCAGCCTCGCCGCCGACATCGAGGGCGTGGTCCTCCAGTTCGCGGCGATCCTGGTACGCCCGGAGACGAAGAGCGGCCTGATGGCGGTGGTCGCGGAATCCACGCACGACGACGCCCTTCGGGAACGCATCCGAGCGTCGATCGTCGACCGCCAGAAGCGCCTGGTCCTGGAAGGCCGTCTGCGCGCCCAGCAGCGCGGCGAACTCCCCCCGGAAACCGGCCCGGAGGAGGCCGCCCGCACGGTGGACCTGATCTTCGACATGGTGGCGGGCGCCGTGGTGCACCGCACGCTGGTGAGCGCGGAGCCGGTGGACCCGGAGTGGGCGGAAGCGTTCACGCGGGTGCTGGTACTGGGGCTCAGCGGGAACCAGCAGGAAACGCGGGGAGGCCGGCAAACCGCCACCGGCCCTGCCTGCAGCGGCAGCGGCAGCGGCAGCGGCAGCGGCAGCGGCAGCGGCAGCGATTGACGGTTACGCCTTGGCGGCCACGGGAGCCTGCTCCGCGAGCTGCGCCGCCAGTTCGCGGCTGACCTTGCGCTCCACGAAGAACGCGGCTGTGGGGACGGTGCCGGCGAGCAGGACCCACAGCTGCTTACGGACCGGCCACTTCGCCTTGGCGCCAAGATCGAAGGCGAAGACCAGGTACACGATGTACAGCCACCCGTGCGCGATGCTCACGACCCGGGTGAAGTCCGCCGCGCCACTGATGTCCAGCACATACTTGGCGATCATGCTGAAGGTCAGCAGAACCAGCAGGACACCCGTGACGTAGGCCAGGACGCGGTAGCGGGTCAACACGCTCTTTTTCATGCGTACGAGCGTAACCACCGGTTTCCGGCGATCTTCCGGCGGCCCCGGCACCTGCTGCCCGCCGCTGACCTGCCGCCCTACTCCTCGTCGAAGTCGCTCGCCGCCACCCGCAGCGGCCGCAGCATCGCGAAGATCTCCGCGCACTCCTCCGCGTCGTACACACCGAGCCCGAAGTCCATCGCCATCAGGTCGCGGGTCGCCGCGTCGACGACCTCGCGGCCCTTCCCGGTGATCGTGGCGAGGGTGCCCCGGCCGTCGTTCGGGTTGGGGCGTCTGGCGACCAGACCCGACCTCACCAGGCGGTCCACGGTGTTCGTGACCGACGTCGGGTGAACCATCAGACGCTCGCCGATCTTGGACATCGGCAGCTCACCGGCCTTGGAGAAGGTGAGCAGCACCAGCGCCTCGTACCGCGCGAACGTCAGACCGTACGGCTTCACCACCGCGTCGACCTCCGCGAGGAGGATCTGCTGCGCGCGCATGATCGAGGTGATCGCGGCCATGGACGGGACGTTTCCCCAGCGCCGTTTCCACAGTTCGTCGGCGCGGGCGATGGGATCGAAGGGAAGACTGAGCGGCTTCGGCACGGCACCAGACCTTACCGGCCGGTCATATCGCGGTCAGCCCCGTCTCGCCCTTCGGGCCGGCCCGGCAGATCCCCTGGTCCGGTCGCCTCGGTGTCGCATCCGTGGCGCCAAGTCCACTTGTGCCACGATTGCTGACTGATCGTCACCGATCATCACCACCGACCCTGACCGTCACCTTGCCCAAGGGGGCAGCATGACCAGGCCGATCCGTACCCTCGCGGTGCTCGCGACGCTCACGGCGCTCGGGCTCGCGGCGGGCTGTGGTTCCGCGCCCGAGGTGCGTAAGGCGGCCGTCGTCACCGGCGCCACCAAGGCGGCCTCCGCTGTCGGTGCTCAGGTGTTCTGGGTCGACCCGGCCTCCCCCGCCACCCGCCAGGTCCGGCTCTGGCAGCGGCAGGGCCGTGACAAGGAGGCGCGGCTGCTGCGCCGGATCGCCGAGCAGCCCGCCGCACTGTGGCCGGCCGGCGACAACCCGGAGCCGGTGATCCGGGCCGCGACCGAGGCAGCGGCGCGGGAAGGGCGTACGACGCTTTTCGTGGCGTACAACATTCCGCACCGCGACTGCGGTCAGCACTCCGCGGGCGGGGCCGGCGGCGCGGACGCCTACCGGGCGTGGATCGGCCGGTTCGCGAAGGCCCTGGGGGACAGCCGGGCGCTGGTCGTCCTCGAACCGGACGCGGTCGCGCACCTCGTGGACGGCTGTACACCAGCCGAGTACCACGCCGAGCGCGAGCGCCTGCTCGGGGAGGCGGTCGCGCGGCTCAAGCGGCAGCCCCGGACGAAGGTGTACCTGGACGCCGGCAACCCGGACTGGATCGAGGAGCCGTCGAAGCTCGTCGAACCGCTGCGGCGGGCCGGGATCACGCGCGCCGACGGTTTCGCGCTCAACGTCTCCAACTTCCAGACGGACGCGGCCACCAGGAAGTACGGCGTCCGGCTCTCCCGCGAACTCGGCGGCAAGCACTTCGTCGTCGACACCAGCCGCAACGGGAACGGGCCGCTCGGCGGCGACCGCAGCCAGGCCTGGTGCAACCCGCCGGGGCGCGCCCTCGGCACCCGCCCGACCACCCGCACCGGCGAGCCCGCCCTCGACGCCTACCTGTGGATCAAGCGGCCCGGCGAGTCGGACGGCGAGTGCCGGGGCGGACCGGCGGCCGGGCGGTGGTGGCCGGAGTACGCGCTCGGGCTGGCCCGCAACTCCCTTACCCAGTAGGCCTGTTCACCTGACCTGCAGCCACTTCGCCTCCGACGGCGTCCCCTTCGCGTCCGTCACGAACAGCATGTACCAGCCGGGCGGCACGAGCGTTCGGTCCTTCGGTACGTCGACCGTCACCGAGGTCCGGTCCTTGCTGAGGGGGAGGTCGATGGAGCGCTGTTCGACGTCCGTCGTGTGGGTGACCGCGCTGGGGCGCATCAGACGGGCCTTCGACACCCGCTCGGGGTGGGCCGAGGCGAAGGTCGCGCGGCCGTGTTTGTCGGTCTCCTGGGGGCCGTCCCCGAGTACGGGGCGGTTCTTGCCGTTCCTGTGCAGCGCGGGCGGGGTGAAGATCTCCATCCGCTGCTCGAAGTGGCCGAGCTTGGTGTTCTGCTGGTCGTCGAAGAGCGGGTCGGAACCGAAGGTGGCGACCCGGCCGTCGGGCAGCAGCAGCGCCTCGGAGTGGTAGTTGCGGCCCACCTTCGGCGCGGCGGCCTCCCGGAAGGCGTTGGTTCCGGGGTCGTAGAACTGCGCCTTGAGGATGTTGCTGGCGCTGCGCCCCCGGTAGTCGCCGGAGCCGTTGGACGTGAACACCGTGTTGTCCGGCATGATCACGCTGTTCAGGTAGCGGGTGCCCTGGGGAAGGTCGGGGCCGGCCTCGAAGACCGGGTTGTCCTTCTTCAGGTCGACCACGGCCGTGCGGCGCGTCGACTTCTTCGACTCGCCGACGCCTCCGCCGCCCAGGATCATCACCTTCTGGTCCTGCGCGGGCGGGAGGAGGACGGAGGCGGAGGTCTCGGTCTTGTCGGCGTCCGTCAGGCCCGGCACCTTCTCGAAGGTGTTCTTCTCCAGGTCCCACAGGCCCGGCGCACGGCCCAGGTCGGCGGGCCCGTAGCCGGCGTTCGAGGCCGGGTAGAACAGCTTGCCGCCCCTGGTGAGGAAGAGGGCGGGGTAGGTGGGGAAGTAGCGCTTGGGGCCCGGCGTCCACTTCTTGGTCTTCGGGTCGTAGATCTCGTTGTCCCCGGGGTCGATCGCGCCGACGTCGTCGAGACCGGAGACGGCCAGGACCCGCCCGTCGTCGAGGCCGACGAGCGTCGGGTACCAGCGCGCCTTGTCCATCGGATCGACGGGGATGTACTTCTCGGCCTTCGGATCGAACTCGTAGGCCGCCCTGATCCCCTGGAAGTCCTGCTTGTCCATGGTGATCTTCTCGGAGAGCCCGTACGTGTTGTCCGCGTCCTCGCTCTTCAGGCCGACGATCTCGTACTGCGCCTGCTTGCCGGTGATCGACACGGGGCCGGCCTCGGCCGCCTCGACGAAGACCCGGGCCTCGCTCGCGACGACCTTCGTCACCCAGGGCTGCATGACCCCGGCCGCGTTGTACGTGATCTTCTGCGTGCGCCTGGCCTTGGGGACCGTGACGTCGAACTTGCTGACGTACTCGACCCCGGCGGGCGAGCGGAAACGGGTGCCCTTCTTCAGGACCATCGCCTTGTCGGGGTTCTCGTTCTTGACGCGCATCCCGCCGCCGGCCCGCTCGACCTCGCCGTCGAGGAGCTCGTAGCGGGCGGTGCCGCCGGCCACCAGGAGCCGCCCGTCGGGGAGTTGGGCGTGTCCTGCGCAGAAGAAGTCGTCGGGGGTGGCGATCTTCTTGAAGGTGTCCGTCTTCGGGTCCCAGAGGACGGTGTCGAACGATCCCTTGTCGAACTTCTTCTGTTCGTTCCCCGAGCCCGCGACGATCAGCACCTTGCCAGTGTGGAGCAGGGCCGCGTGGATGGCGTTGGTGCGGAACTTCTCGGGGATGTCGACCGCGCTCCAGGAGCCGTACTTCGCCTTGTACCCAGGTTGGGCGATCTTGTACTCGTGGTACTGCTCGCCGGCGAAGCCGAGCACGGCGGGGGCGTTGAGACCGGCGAGCAGGGCGACTCCTCCGATGCCCAGAACGGTCTTCTTGGTCTTCTTCGACGGCTGGTAGGGCATGGCCTAGCTGCCTCCTGTCGGGGTGCTGGAGACCGGGGCGACAGCGCTGGTCGCGAGCGCGGGTTCCTCGCGCTCCCTGCTCTCCTCGTGTTGCCTGCTCTCCGCGTTCTCCCTGCTCTCCGCGCGCTCGTTGCGCCGGGTGGCGATCCACACCGCGACCGGGGCCAGGGACACCGCCATGGCCAGGACGGCCCAGGTGCGCATGGCCACATGGGCGTGGTCGAGGTGGAAGGAGGCGACGAGTGAGACCGCGAGGAGCGTGGCCCAGAAGAGATGGATGCGGAAGGTGAGCAGCCGGTCGGGGCTGGCGTCCCCGCCCTTGGGCGTGACGACGAACCGGCTGGGGCGGCGCAGCAGGGCCGCGCCGAACGACTTCAGGTAGATCGGCGCGGAGAGCGCCGACATCGCCATACCGGCGAGCCCGCCGGAACCCTCGGGTTCGTGGGGCGAGACGTTGTGCCGCCGGTTCCACAGATAGAGCCCGATCTGGAGGGCGGCGGCGTCGCTGTAGAGCATCAGCCAGACGGAGGCCGTGACCTGGGTGCCGGAGGCCCCGAACCAGAGGAAGAGGAAGCAGCTCAGAATGCCGAGGAACCAGTTGACGGCGGTCATCGGGTAGTAGACGAGCATCAGGGTGTACGAGAAGAGCCGCCCCGGGGGCATGGTGAGGGGCGCCTTCCAGTACTGCTTGAAGAGCGTCTCGTACGTACCGCGCGACCACCGCATCTGCTGGGTGAAGAAGTCGGTCCAGGAGGCGGGCCCCTCGCCGACGGCGAGCACGTCCGGCGTGTAGACGGACCGCCAGTGGCGCCCGGTCCCCGGATTGCGGCGGCGGTGGAGTTCGAACCCCGTGGCCATGTCCTCGGTGATGGAGTCGTACAGCCCGCCGATCTGCTTGACGGCCGCGATGCGTACGACGTTGTTGGTGCCGACGAACATGGGGGCGCGGTAGCGGTTGCCGGCGCGCTGGATGAGCGCGTGGAAGAGGAACTGCTGCGACTCGGCGGCCTTGGTGACCGGGTGGGTGTAGTTGCCGTACACCTGGGGGCCGACGACGAAGGCGACGTCCGGGTCACGGAAGAAGCCCGTCATCCGCTCCAGGAAGTCGGGGAGCGGGACGTGGTCGGTGTCGACGGACGCGTAGAAGTCGTACTCGTCGCCGTGCATGGCGATCCACGCGTTGTAGTTGCCGTGCTTGGTACGGGCCTTGTGGACGCCCTTGGCCTGGTTCCACTCGGGCACCCCGTGCCGGCTGAAGTGCCGTACGCCCAGCTCGGCGCAGAGCGCCCTGGCCTGTTCGTCGTCGCCCTCGTCGAGAAGCCAGACGTCCATGGGGCCGGGGTGGTGGATGCGGGTCGCGCCTTCGAGGGTGGCGCGGACCATCGAGAGGGGTTCCTTGCCCGGGACGTACGTGGTGAGGAAGGCGACGCGGGTGCCGGACTCCGCCACGACGGGTACGGGGTCGCGGGCGACCATGGTGGCGTGGGCGATGGACGCCACGTTGACGACCATGAACAGCTCGATCAGCCCGATGGCCACGAGCATCGCGATGTCGAGACCGACCAGCCACTCGTCACCGCCCTCGCGCTCCACCCAGTGGGTGGGCCAGACGAGGTAGACGAGCAGGGCGCCGGTGAGGAGGGGCGCGAGGGTCATGAGCAGGACGGCGCGTATTCGGCGCGGCTCGCGGGAGAGGAGCGAGGTGTACCGCACCTGGTACGGCGATCCGGCCGGCACCTCGGTGAGCGGTCCGGCCAGCCGACTGTGGGTGTCGTAGTCATAGCCCTCCGGCCGCACAGCGCCCTCCAGTGATCGAACGAATCCGATATCCCCACAGAAATGGAGATATGGCGGCATGTCGAACTGGATGCGGCCAGGCGGGTTGATGTGCGCGGCCGGTTACCGGGTGAGGGTTACGGGGAGAGAATCACGGGGAGAGGTGGCGCTCCACGGTCTCCACCTTGGAGGTCAGGCCGTCGGTCACCCCGGGGCGGATGTCCGCCTTGAGGACGAGGGAGACGCGCGGTGCGCGTTGTTCCACGGCGGCGACGGCACGCCTGACGACGTCCATGACCTGGTCCCAGTCGCCCTCGACGGACGTGAACATCGCGTCGGTGCGGTGGGGGAGCCCGGATTCGCGGACGACACGGACGGCGTCGGCGACGTACTCCCCCACGTCCTCGCCGACGCCGAGGGGCGTCACGGAGAAGGCGACGATCATGCCTTGAACGCCTCTTCCTGGCGGACCCGGGAGGCGATCGCCGCGTTGACCGCGTTCTCGGCCTCGCGGCGCAGCCTGCGCTCGGCGAAGAAGCCGCCGGCCGGGAGGACGGAGAGGACGAAGTAGAGGGCCGCGGTCTTCAGAGGCCACTTGGCGCGATTCCAGGCGTCGGCCCAGAAGATCACGTAGAGGACGAAGAGGATGCCGTGGACCATCCCCATCACGGGCACCGCGTTGAAGTCCGTGGTCCGCTTCAGCACCGAGCAGACCAGCAGGAGGAGGAAGGAAACGGCTTCGGGGGCCGAGACCAGGCGCAGGCGGCGGAGGGCGGAGGCGGTCTTGATGTCCACGGGTCACCTTCGGTGGGTCGTTTTACGATGGGGTCACTTTGTGAATGGACGCACAAACGCTCGCCCATTGTGGCATTCGAAGCTCGGGCCCCCAGGGCGGGGGTGCGGACAGGGGGTGGGCCCTTAGGGGGAGGATCAGGGGCGATCTCCACCTTCCGGATCTGTTGCCAGGGGTGCCCGGGGGGCTACCTTCGCTCCGTGGCGATGTTTCGACTTCAAGGCAGCAAGGTGCTGGCCATCGACATGACCGGGGACGCCGTGAAGGCGAAGAACGGCTCGATGGTGGCGTACGACGGCCAGATGAACTTCAAGAAGCTCAGCGGCGGCGGTGAGGGCATACGGGGGATGGTCACCCGGCGGATCACCGGCGAGCAGATGACCCTGATGGAGGTGAAGGGACACGGAACGTGCTGGTTCGCCGACCGCGCCTCCGAGATCAACCTCGTCGGCCTCCAGGGGGACAAGCTGTACGTCGAGTCGAGCAACCTGCTGGCTACCGACTCGGGCCTGCGCACGGGCACGTCCTTCACCGGGATGCGCGGGGCCTCGCAGGGCAACGGTCTGTTCACGACGACCGTCGAGGGGCACGGTCAGGCGGCGATCATGTCGGACGGGCCGGCGGTGGTGCTGCGCGTGAGCCCGCAGTTCCCGCTGACGGTCGACCCGGGGGCGTACATCGCGCACCAGGGCAACGTCCGGCAGTCCTTCCAGTCCGGAGTGACGTTCCGCACGCTCATGGGCGAGGGTGGCGGCGAGGCCTTCCAGATCCGCTTCGAGGGCGACGGCCTGGTGTACGTCCAGCCCAGTGAGCGCAACACGATCGCCGGGGATGTGTGACATGCCCTTCCGTGAGATCAACTCCAAGATGGTCGAGGCGACGGTCATGCCCGGCCAGCGCATGTTCAGCCAGCGCGGGGCGATGCTCGCCTACAAGGGCGAGGTGTCCTTCACGCCCAACACACAGGGCGGCCAGGGCGGGATCATGTCGATGATCGGCCGCCGGGTCGCCAACGAGGCCACGCCGCTGATGACTGTCGAGGGCAGCGGCACGGTCCTCTTCGGGCACGGCGGCCACCACATCCAGGTCATCAACCTCACCGGGGACACACTGTGCGTCGAGGCGGACCGCCTCCTCGCCTTCGACGGCACGCTCCAGCAGGGCACGATGTTCATGGGCTCGCAGGGCGGCGTCATGGGCATGGTCCGGGGGCAGGTGACGGGCCAGGGACTGTTCACCACCACCCTCAAGGGGCACGGCGCGGTCGCCGTCATGGCCCACGGCGGGGTGATCGAGGTGCCGATCACCCCCCAGCGCCCGGTCCATGTCGACCCACAGGCGTACGTCGCGCACCATGGCGACGTCCGCAACAAACTGTCGACGGCGCTCGGCTGGCGCGACATGGTGGGCCGCGGCTCGGGCGAGGCGTTCCAGCTGGAGCTCAGCGGCAGCGGTGCGGTGTACGTCCAGGCGTCGGAGGAGAAACTGTGACCACCCACCCGGGCGCCGGGCCCGTCGTCCACGATCCGATGACGCTGCCGTCCGACGACAACGTCAACAGCTACACCTTCTGCGTGGAGCTCAAGGGGAGCCAGTGGTTCCTGCAGAAGGGCAAGATGATCGCCTATTACGGGTCGATCGACTTCAACGGCGTCGGACACGGCCGTCTGGACCGACTTGTCCGTACGTCGTTTCATTCGCCTCTGCACGCGAGCGACTGGGTCGTCGCCGAGGGTTCGGGCAAGATGCTGCTCGCCGACCGGGCCTTCGACGTCAATTCGTACGATCTGGAGAACGGCAATCTGACCATTCGCTCGGGCAACCTTCTCGCTTTTCAGCCAAGTCTCGCGCTCAAGCAGTCGATCGTGCCGGGCTTCCTGACCCTCATCGGTACGGGCAAGTTCGTGGCGGCGTCGAACGGCCCGGTGGTGTTCATGGAGCCGCCGATCAGGGTGGACCCGCAGGCACTGGTCGGCTGGGCCGACTGCCCCTCCCCCTGCCACCACTACGACCATGGGTACATGACGGGCCTGATGGGCGGTCTACGTGCGATGACGGGCCTCGGCGGGGCCTCCGGCGAGGAGCACCAGTTCGAGTTCGTGGGGGCCGGCACGGTGCTGCTCCAGTCCACGGAGACGCTCATGGCCGAGCAGGCCACGGGAGTGGTTCCGCACGAGCCCGGAGTATCCGGAGGCGGCGGCGCCCCCACAGGCCATCCACAGCAACCGGGCGCACCGCGCCTTCCCGGACAGCTCGGCGACCTCCAGCGTCGCTTCGGGCTGTGAGCGGTAGTCTGCGGAGTGTGACGTCGAACATGTGCGCGCCGTCACGCCACCCTCACTAGTTCGCCTTTCAACCTTTTAGGTAGACTTCATTCATGGAGACCGAGACGGCCACAAGCTGGCTGACCGACGCGGAGCAGTGCGCCTGGCGCACCCACCTGGAGGTCAACAGGTTGTTGGCATACCAGCTCGAAAAGGACCTGCAACCGTTCGGCCTGACGATGAACGACTACGAGATCCTGGTGAACCTCTCCGAGTCGGAGGACGTCCGGATGCGGATGAGCGACCTCGCGTCCGCGACCCTCCAGTCCAAGAGCCGGCTCTCCCACCAGATCACCCGCATGGAGAACGCGAACCTGGTCCGCCGCGAGAACTGCGAGTCCGACCGGCGGGGTCTTTACGCGGTGCTCACCGAGCAGGGCATGGAGACGATGAACAAGGTCGCGCCCCATCATGTGGCGTCCGTGCGGCGGCACTTCATCGATCTGCTGCCCCCGGAGGCCCTGACCGAGCTGGACAAGTCACTCCGGCCGATCGCGCAGCACCTGCGCGGCCAGCGGGGCCGGCCGTAGCGAACCGAGACTCTGCTGCGCAATTCCTCGGGGCCGCTGGACTGCACTCCGCGACCTGCGG